>NZ_JBAMDC010000092.1:0-20593 GCF_036961605.1 Streptomyces sp. KLMMK | reverse complement strand
TGGAACCGTTAAAGCCAACCGAGGCCGCCAAGGCACACAAACAGCCCTACTACGTCTCCCCCCGCAGCGGTGAGGTCATGGCGATGGCTGGGCTGTACGAGTTCTGGCGGGACCCCGAGGTGGCCGAGGACGATGACCCAGCGGCGCTGGTGATCTCCTGTTCCATCATCACCGCGCCGGCAAGCGACGATACCGGTCACCTCCATCCCCGCATGCCCCTCGCTATCGCCCCGGAGCACCGGGACATGTGGCTGGACCCAGCCACCAGGGACCCCGCAGGGCTCCGCGCTCTGCTCGCGCCACCGGCATCGGGCCAGCTCGACAACCGACCGGTGAGCAGGCAGGTGAACTCTGTCCGTAACGACGGTGGGCATCTCCTGGCTCCCGCCTGAAGCACCCCTAGGACGGCCGTACTCGGGACGGTGGCAGGGCTGGCCGGCCGAGGCCCCAGAGGCGTGGCGATGCCGCCTCTCGCACAGTCCGTACGCCTCCACCGACGTACCTGCAGGTCAGGGGTGCGCGCCTGGCCCGTGGGCCGGACCATCCAGCCCTTGGAGTCGTTCGATGATCTCCCGTCGCTGCTCGTCCTCGCGCACAAGGAGCGCAGCCTCGACGTCTGGATCACGGTGCGCTTCGACCGCCGAGCGCAGCACGTCGGCCAGGACGTCGGGCGGGAGCGCTTCGGCCTGGGTGGTGGAGCGGCCGGGGAAGGAACGGCGGTCGGTGACCTTCGGCGGTGCGGTGGGCAGGTGATGGTCGGCGACTTGCTGCTCGGTGACTGCCAGCCGCTCGAAGGTGACGTCCGTGTCCGGGGCGTCCACGGCAGCGAAGGCGGCGACGTCCTCGGCCAGTGCGGAGAACAGGTGGATGCCGCTTTGGTCCCAGTCGGAGATCACGAAGATCCGCACTGCTCGCTGCCGGTCGGCCGCCGCTCGCAGCGCCGCGCCCCGTTTGGCTGGGAGGCCGTTGAACCCCGAGCCGGAGTAGACCGGCACGCCGTAGGGTTCGGCGACGGTGACGAGCTGGTTGACCATGCCGGCTGTCTCCGACCACACCTCCAGCCGGACCTGCTGGCCGGCCTGGCGGTCCAGGCGGAATGCGCGGGCGGCTTCCAGCAAGGTCTGGTGGAAGCCGGCCGGCCCGTCGTAGGCCACCGGCACGGCGGTGACCTCGGTGTCGTCGCGCAGCGCCTCCCACAGGATCCGCCCCGAGCGGCGGGCCATGCCCAAGACCTCTACCAGCCGCTTGTAGGTCCGCTCCTCCTTCACCAGCACCCCGTCGGAGATCAGGGAGTACCACACCTGGCGGATTGTGAGCGGCAGCTGCGCTGCGTAGCGGGCCAGGACCCGGTCCACGGCCACGAGCAGCTCGACCGTAAGCGGGTGGGGGTGCCACCGAGGCTGGTAGCCCCGCGGTCGCTTCTCCGGCATCGCCAGCACCTCCTCACCCGGGAAAGGACGCCTTGGCGTCCCTTTCAGGGTCGCTAGCCCCGGGCGGCCTGCGCAACGCCCCGATCGGTTCCGAGGAGGCGCTCCCCTCATGCCGGGATCGGCCTTACTCGGGGAACTGCAGGAAGGCGGCCTGGACCCGCAGCAGGTGGGTGTCGGGGTGGGATTCCTCATAACGGTCCAGGACCTTCTGCCAGCGTCCGGCGTTGAAGTCACGGCAGGCCTGCTCGTCCTCGTCCATCCCGCAAGCCATCGCGAGCTTCGCGCCCTCGCGCACGGCCTCCTGCTTCGTGGCGTACACCCAGACGTCCAGCCGTCCGCTGCCGCTGTACCCGCGGTGTGCCATCGTCCACACCGCCGGATTCCGCGTGGTCTCCACCGTGCCGTCCGGACGGTACAAGCGGGAAGAAATCTGCTGCTTGATGAAGCGGGAGTAGTCAGCCACCCGGGCACTGTATTGCCCGTCCGTCCGAGTCACGGGCGTACCGCCGAAAGCCACCCGCACTGGGTGCGGGCCTTGCCCGGCCCACGCCAGACGGCAGCCACCGGCACGCGGTTACCGGCCCTGGCAGGCTCTCGAAGGCACCTCAGCCCCTCTTCGCGTCGGGATCAGGCAGCTCGGGTGGGAAGGCCGCTCCAAGATCTCCGCCCAGCGGTGCAGGACCACAAAGCCGGTGGTGTCGGCTTGCGCCTGGACCAGCTCGGTAAGAGCATCGACGAAGGGCTGGGCTGCGGTACCGGCGGGCAGCGCCGCGGCGGCCTTCCTCAGCCGCTCTTACGCGGCCGCGAAGATGTCCCGGGCCCACGCCTCGAACTTGGCAGGGCGAAGCAGTCGGTGCAGTCCACGCGTTTCCGTCCCTGACTCGTCGGTCATCGCGGACCTCCTTTCAAGTGGAGGCGGAGCATGCCTCCAGGCACAGCACGACCAGGGTTTTCTCCGCCACAACGCGACGGACCACGACCAGCGCACCGGTCGAAGGCACCCCGATGCGGACGACGGCGCTGGAAGACTGTCATGGCGCGCGACGCTGCCTGCTACGACCTGCCTTCGGTGAGACCGCTGGCGATGTTCTCGATGTAGAGCAGGGTCCATTCGACGCCGGCCTGCCAGTCGGAGGGCTCGCTGTCGTAGCGGCCTTCAGCCTCGGCGTGGATGCGGGCGGCCAGTGTCCGCAGATCTGCCTGAAGTCCCTGCCTCCGTGCGCTGTCCATGGCCTGGCGCATCTCTTCAGTGACCTCAAAGGGGTGGTTCTCATGCACTGCTCCACTGTGCCGGACCCGCCCCGAATATATGGTGTCTCCCGCGAATCCGATCCCCGATCCCGCCTCCGACAAGCGCTCCTCGTAGATCTGTGTCATGTGCAGTCCCAGGACTTGCTTGACGCTGCTGTCCCTGGTCTTGCCTGACGGTCGGGTGAGATCTTTGACAGTCCGCTCACATCCTTGACGAGGGTCAGTCGTTGGCCAGGCATGGCTGATGTGCTGGAGGCCGGCGGGATGGCCGTCGAAGAAGACTGGCTGGTGGAACATCGGTTCCGGGCTGTGGTGGAGGTCTTGGACGGTGCGCCGGTGGCCGAGGTCGCCCGCCGGTACGGCACATCACGGCAGTCGCTGCACACCTGGCTGCGCCGTTTTCGAGAAGGTGGAGGGGACGGGCTGCGGGATCGCTCACGACGGCCTCACAGCTCGCCTTCGCGGGTGCCGGTCGAGGTCGAGCTCGCCATCTGCCAGCTACGGCAGACCTACCCGAAGTGGGGAGCCCGCCGGATCGCCCACGAGTTGGCCAGGCGCGGAATGGCGAACGCACCAGGCCGATCGACGGTGCACCGCATCCTGGTCCGCAACGGCCTGGTCAGCCACCAGGTCCAGGTCCACCGCCGCGTCTACAAGCGGTGGCAGCGGGACGCACCGATGCAGCTGTGGCAGATGGACCTCACGGGCGGGGTGTTCCTTGCCGGCGGGCGGGAATGCACGCTGGTCACCGGGATCGACGACTGCTCGCGGTTCATCGTGATCACCACGGTGCTGCTGCAGCCGTCCGGACGGGCTGTCTGCCAGGCGTTCATCGAGGCGATGCGCCGTTTCGGGGTTCCCTCGGAGGTGCTAACCGACAACGGCAAGCAGTTCACCGGCCGCTACTCCAAGCCGCTGCCGACGGAGGTCATGTTCGAGCGGGTATGCCGGGAGAATGGCATCATCCAGCGTCTGACCAAGCCCAGGTCACCGACGACGACGGGCAAGATCGAGCGGTTCCATAAGACTCTGCGTCGCGAGATGCTCGACCATTCCGGCCCTTTCGCCGACCCGGTAGCTGCCCAGGCCGCGATCGACGGGTGGGTCCACGCCTACAACCACACCCGGCCCCACCAGTCGCTGGAGATGGCCACCCCGGCACAGCTCTTCCGCCCCCACTCCCTCCCAGCCGGCCCGACGACGGCTGAGTGTCCGGAGCCGGCTGAGTCGGTGGCCGGGCGGTCCGAACCCATGCGGCTGCCGGTGCTTCCGCCACCGCGGTCCTCCGAGGAGACGGCCCCGCTCCAGGCGGTGGAGTTCGAGGCCGTGGTCAGCCCCGGCCGGCACGTGATGCTGCCACAGGGACAGAGTCTGAAGTTCAGCCCGACTCTGGTCGGCCGCACCGTCACCGTCTGGGTGAGCCACCGCACCGTCCACGTCCTGCTGGACGGACAGCTGATCCGCACACGTTCAATGGCCTTCACGGACGCCGACCTGCAGCAGCTGATCATGCGAGGCGGGCGACCCGGCGGGCCCGAGCCCCAGGGCGGCATCGCCACGGACAAGCCCCTGGCCCCGACCACCGTCGTCGAGGTCAACCGCAAAGCCTCCAAAGACGGCATGGTCTCACTCGGGCAAACACCCGTCGCCCTCGGCCCCGAACTGATCGGCAAGCAGGTAACCCTGCGATTTGACGGCAGCCTCATGCACGTCATCCACGCCGGCCTCCTGGTCAAGACGCTCCCCGCCCCGATCCCGCACCAGCGGCGCGCAAAGCTCCCGGTGCCCGAGTCGCGACAGCACCGCTGCCGCCACCACCCTCGCAGCCCCGCCGAGCGATCCGGCGTATCGGCGCCGACGGCACCTTCGCCATCGCCCGGCAAAAGCTCCGACCTGGCATCGCACACGCAGGCAAGAACGTCACCGTCGTCATCGAGGAGACCTGCTTCCGCGTCCTCGACGGCGAGGTCGAGATCTCCACCCACCCACGCAAGGGCGGCCCCGTCACCCGCTACATCACCGACGCTCGCTGATCGTTAAGAAAGAGCCGGGACCGTTAAGCATCACGCGAGACACCGTCAAAGAAGTCCCAGGACCGAACCGTCAAGCATCTCCCCGGACCTCACATACGGGGAGATCCACACGGCCACTGACAGAATCTGCGGGGTGACAGTCAAACCCCACATGGCTCCGATGACGGCGTGCCCCGCTTCGTGGCAGGCCGTCGCCTCCATCAGCTGCTCATATGACAGGTAGGGGCACGAGTCTGGGGAAATGAGCCAGCTCACGCGGCGGACCCTCAGCGGTCGGCTGACGCAGGACGAGGCCGGGCGGCCGGCACCCACGTGGACAAGTCCTGCGGCGGATCGGGCCCTTCCTCGGAAACGCTGAGGCCAAGGGCGTTACTCATCAAGGCCTGCCACTCGCGGTCGTTCAGCTCGGAGCTCATGGTGTCATCCTTCCCTGTTGGGAAATCGGCTGCGCAGAAGTGCCGTTGACACCTCCAGCCGCCCGCGCGTTCACCTGCATCACTCCCAGGACGACCTGGCGGCCCGCCCGGTGCGCCAGCCACGTAATCTCTTGATCATGGGAGCGGACATTACGGCCCTCGTTGTCGAGTGGGCCCATCTGGAGACGATCCCCGTCCTCGAGCGCGAGCACGTGCTCCTCGAGGCTGCGGATCCGGACGTCGATGACGGGGCAGTCGAGGACGGCTGGGCCTGGCTGCCGCCAGCCGCCGAAGGGTTCCCGAGCTGGTGCGCACGGTACGAGTTCGGCGGCACCCTGGGGTCGTTCAAGCCGCACTTCTGGGCGGGCGAGCGGTGGGAAGCCGTACGCGAACACGCACCGGCCGACCTGCGCGCCGCGCTCGACACCTTCCTCGCCGGGCTGATCTGGGACCCGGGGAACGGCAGTGACCCGGACGAGGACGAGGCCGGACCCTGGTGGGCCTACTGCCCACCCCCGAACGTCCCGGCCCTGGCGCAGGCATGGAGCGTAGCCGGCCCCCGGATCGAAGAGCTGCGTGTACCGTTCACCGTCCACGCTGCCGCTCCCGGGAAATGGGTCGGCCGGTTCGAGGAGTTCACCAAGCTGCTCCACGGGTGGGCCGAGGTCGTCGAGGAAGCCCACCGCCGCGGATGGGGGCTGGTCGGGCTGCCGTACTGATGCCCCGCCCCTGCGTAAATGCTCGCACGCCGCCCCGGCCCTGCCAGGACGCACGCGCGTCGGCGCTGGGCCGCAGCCCCCGGTGCGGTGGAACGGGAGCGGGACCAGATGGTTCTCCCGAACGACTCCCGTACTCGCTCCGCACGCCCGATACTGGCCTGGAAATTCCACGTCCGGCCGGAATCACCGGGGTGAGGGGGAGAGTGGTCGTGGCGGTGATCCGGCCCAGCGACCAGATGCGTGACCTCGGTGTCGTGCAGTACGGCACCCCAACCCTGGCCGAGACCGCCCGCCGCTTCGACCTGCCCTCGGAGGAGGACATCGCCGCGCAAACCGTCGAGACGCTGCACGCGTCGATGGAGCGCGTCGCGCGGGTGCACCCCTTCGCCAAGGGCATGGGCATCGCGGCGCCACAGATCGGCGTCGGTCGGGCGGTGGCCCTCGTCCGGCCGGCCAACTCCACCGCCGAGGCGATCGTCCTGTTCAACCCGCGCATCACCGCCCGCTCCGAGGAGACGGACGAGCAGTACGAGGGGTCCCTGAGCTTCTTCGATGTCCGTGGGCTGGTTCCCCGCCCCTTGATGATCACGGTGGTGGCCGCCGAGCCGGACGGCACCGAGGTAACCACGGTGTACGAGCGCGGGCTCGCCCGGCTGGTCGCACACGAGTCGACCACCTCAACGGCCGGCTCTACACAGCCCGCATACGTCCCGGTGTCGAGCCGATCCCGGTGGAGGAGTACCGGAACACCGGCCGGGCCTGGACCTATGACCAGTAGCGCGACCGCACGGTCGCTGAACCCGTCTCACCTGCAGAAGCGAGCCACTGGTCGGCCCATCGCCGTCGCGGCAGGCTGCTGCGACAGCGCCCTAAGTGAGCTCGCCCCTCTCGATGGCGCTCAGCTCTGCGACGCCCGGCGGCATCGAGAAGCGCTTGACGACGTCCTCGCCCGTCGTGTCGTCGTGGAGGTACAGGTCGAACGGCCCGGTGGCGGAGGTCTTCGCCTTCGCGGGCATCTGTGCGACATCCCGTGGGTTGCTCTGAGCCTCCCCCAGTCCTCAACCTCGTGGCCAGGCAGTTCGTCCTCTCTCCCGCAGCAGTTCGCGGGCTGACGCAACTTCGGGATTCCTGAAGCGTTCTCACTTTGCCCGATCGGTTCACGATCGGGATGAAGGTGAGGAGGCTCGGGTTGGCGCTGGCTGCCGTACGGGACCTGCGCGATGTCCGGCCGCCAGCCACAGCGGAGGAGCTGGAGCAGTTCGAGACCGACGTGCTGGCGGGGTTCGTGCTGGCGCGGGCCTCGGCGGGGCTGGCGGATGGCACGATCCGCGGGGACGTCGGGCACCTGGAACAGATGCGGTCCTGGTTCGGTCGGCCGCTGTGGGAGATGGAGCCGCCCGACGCCGACGCCTACTTCGGGAAGGTGCTGCGGGCTTCGCCGAGCGGCACCCGGCTGGGGCGCTCTCAGGCGCTGACCACGTACTTCCTGTTCCTGGAGCTGCGGCACAAGGTCGAGATCCACCGGATGACCGGTCGGTGATCGAGTGCCCGATCGACGAGATGAACCGGCCGCGCGGCGCGAAGGACGCGGCACTGCGGATTCCGCCGTCCGGGCCGGAGGTCAAGACGCTGTTCGCCGGATGGGGCGGCGAGCTGGCGACCTGATGGGCAGGTCCGCCAGCAGGTGGGCCAGGCGCGGGGCGTCGTAGCCCGCGTCGACTACGATCATGATGTCCGGATCACCTGCCTGCCACTGCCCTGCCGCGACAAGACGGTCGACGACCTCCCTGATCGGTGCGGGGGTGACCGCGGCGACGTCGGCGCCGGGCTCCAGCCGGATCGCGTCCAGCACCGCGGTCCACGACGTCCGTCCGGTCTCCAGAGCGGCAACGATCGAATAGGGCCAGCCCGGGATCATCAGGTGCTTGTTGTCGCCGTACCCGTAGGTGTGGCAAAACCACCGGTCAGGCGCGATGTCTGCATCCGGCCGCAACCACGGGGAGACGTCCACCGCGAGGACCAGCGGCCGTCAGCCGCCTTCGGCAGCGGGACGGAGACCAGGGACCGCCGCAGCCGGCTCACGTCGAGCCGCCCGTGGCTGAGGCCCGCGTATAAAGCGCCGTGTCCACGACGGTGTTCCGGGGCAAGCGCCAGCCCAACCAGGGTCTTCACCGGCCCGTCCGCACACAGCATGGCGTCCGTGAGCTCGAACAGCGCATCCGCACGCGCGGTCAGCGACGCGTACAACTCCGTCCGGAAGCGTGACAGCAGCGCGAACGGCTCCCGCTGGACATGCTGATACAGCAGACTCACCCCACGGCCTTCGTTGATCCCGTGCTGTCCGGTCTCATTCGATCTCGCCTCTGTCTCACCAGACGCTCTCCGATTCTCAGGCGAGGGCCAAGGTCAGGTGAGACAGTCCAGTTCACCGGGCTGCAACTCCGATGACCGCAATCCGGGAAGGGAGCCTGGCCGACAACGTCGGGTGAGACGGAGGGGCTTCGGCGTCTCACCCGACTTTGCCTCTCCGCAGGTCAGGACGTCGACCGGCGGCAAGATCAAATGAGACGGGACACGTGCCTCTGTGACGGAGCAAAGGATCACGCGAAGGCCGCCCTCGTCCGGCGGTTACCTCCGCGAGCGATCAAGTACGGGGGACTATTCGATCACCAGGTCTGTCCGGACAGAGTCATCGGGCAACCGTCCCGGGTGAGCGATGTACTTCGTGAAGGCTTCCCGGCAATCGGGAACGAACGGCCACTGCTGCAGAACCTCCCCGAGGACGGCCTCGGGAAGCCAGTCGTGCCAGGCGATCTCCGACCGGTCAGGCGCCACACCCTCCGCGATGACAGCCTCGTGCACGCCCAGCCAGTACGGGCTGATCACCCCGCTGCAGAGAAACTTGAAGACAAGCCGGACCGGGGCACGGACACCGAGTTCCTCCGCCAGCTCCCGGGCAGCGGCATCCTCATAAGTCTCACCCGCGCTTACCGCGCCACCGAGCAGCCAGTTGTACTGGCCCGGGAACCGCGAAACGTGCCCCGGCCGCCGGTGCACGAGTACTCGGCCCTCTGCATCACGGCAGACGACGGTCGCCACCCGGTGCAGCCACTTCCTGCGGATGGCCTCACCCCGGTCGACAACACCCACCACCCGGTCCTGCTCGTCCACACGCTCCACCAGCTCACTCATAACGCCCACGATCTCAAGGCATCTGTGGTGGTGTCACAGGCAGTGAGGAACGCTGGCAGCAGAAGATGCCAAGCTTAGTCCCACCGCATCGCGCGCAACTCCTCCATCTGCCGTGTTCGTCTTGTCCGTTCCCGCACCGTCAGGTCCGGCCTGCCGTCGTGCCGGTGGTCGGGCCGTCCTCATCGACTTGGTCTTCGGCGGGGTGTCGCACTGCGTCTGCTGGTGGCGTGGGCAGCGGCCACACGACGGTGTCACGTCGCCCCTGCACGGCCTCGAGCAGGACATCCTCGGAGACTTGCAGGACCGGTGCGCACCGGATGATCTGCGCGGGCGACGGCACAGCACCCGCGGATCCATGACTCCACCAGATCCGTGGGCAAGATCGCGGTCTGCGCAAGCGCCTCAATGGTCAGGCCACGGTGGGCGAGCAAGTGCCGCAGGGTGCCGGGCAAGGTGGTCAGGCGGCCCAATTCAGCGAGTCACGTGCTCAAAGTGTCGGCCAGATCGGGGTCCAGCGGCGCGGGCGGGGGCCCCTGGTGGTACGGGTCCAACCCGCCGCGCCCGTAGTTGTTCAGGGCGTACCCTGGCGTACACGGTCACCGCCGCCCGGCGCGATCTGCACCGTCGCGTTTGCCGCCATCGGCAGCGACATCACCCACCGTGCCGGTGCAGTTTTCCGGCCCTCGTCGCTGGCTCTGCGCCCGTCTGGCGGCGCCGGCCTGCATCAGACGGCGGTGCAGGCCTCGCTGCGGGGGAGGGGGCTCTGCGGGGTGTCGAGCCACACCTGGTGCCAGCCGTCAGCGGTGACGGTCAGTCCGTACCGCGTGATCTGCGGACGCCCATGGTCCTCCCACCACGAGCGGGCCACCACAACCTCGTCCCACAAGGACCGCGGGCCCTGCTGCAGGACGCCGTCGTGCTCGTCCCAGCTGTCGCAGCACACGGACGCGAACGACTGCGCCCCGTCCCACAGCAGCAGGCGCCCCCTGCCGTTCTCACCAGTGAGTCGGCGCATCGTCAAGCCCGGCACGAGGTGGCCGATGGCGAAGTCGGCATGCCAGTCACCGTCGAGGACCTTGTCCGGGTCGGCCGGGGACGCCGACAGCCGTTCCTCACCGACCCGCGGCGGCCGTCCGCCCGGTTCGCGGTGGGAGCGCAGCCACATGTACGAGGCGGTGTGCACGAACCGGCCCTCGGCCGACCCGTCCCTGCCGACGGTCAGCTTCAGGAGCCCACTGCACGAGAAGTGCGTCCCGTAGGGGGTCAGGATGATCCCTCCGGGGCGTACCTGTTTCAGCCAGGCCGCAGGGATGTGCCGGGCCGACGCGGTGCAGATCAGCCGATCGTACGGAGCATCGACCGCAACGCCGTCCTCGCCGTTGCCGCAGACGACGCGCGCCATGTACCCGGCGGCGCGCAGGTTGTGATCGGCCTGCTCGGCCAAGTCCTCGTCGAGCTCGATTGTGACGACGTTTCCGGGGCCCGTCCGCTCCTCCAGGAGCGCGGTGTTGACGCCGGAGCCGGCGCCGACATCGAGCACCCTGTGCTCACGTTCCAGGTCGAGGAATCCGAGCTTCAGGCACACGATGTCCAGCGCGGACACCGAGGAGGTCGCCGCGCCCCGGACGGAGCCGGTGATGGTGGCGGAAGGCTGGTCTTCGCCGTCGTTGATCTGGGTAACCACGGCCTTCACCGGGTCATACACGGCCTCCGCCCATGCCTGAGGATCGTCCTCCCGGGACAGGACGCGGTATCCCCCACCCTGGACCCACACCCAGATCTCCGATGGGACGAACTGCTCGCGCGCAACCCGCAGGACCGCCTCACGGGCCCACGGCGCGCTGTCGAAGCAGCCCGTCGCGGCGAGCTTGTCGACGCACGCGGTTCGGAGCATCGCGAAGTCAGGGCTGTCCGTCACTTCCGATCGTCCTTACGGTGGTCGCCGCTGCCGCCCGGGGCACTGCCGTCCGACGTCGGCTCGCCGTTACCGCTGCCGCCGTGCTTGTCCGGGTCCCAGTCCTCTTGGCGTGCGTTATCACCCGAGTGCTTGCCCATGACGCGCTCCTCTCGACCTGGTTACACAGGTATCGGCCCGCAGTCTCTCGCGGCTGACACCGACGCGAAAGACGACCGTGCGGACCGACGAGCCGAGCTGGAGGATGAGGGGGCCTGGACGTGGAGATCGAGAAGATCACGTTGCCGTAGCAACCGGGTCCCGAAACGGCCGCCGGGCAAGGCTGCTTCTTAGAGGCCACCACACCGGCAGGTCCAGCACCTCCTCGGCCAGCTCCGGCCGGACTTGCATGGGTGATCGAGTACCGGAACCCCCTCCTTGCCCGGTCGCTTGGGCGGCTTCTGCGACCCGCTGCACAGGCCTACGCGAGGGTGCGGAGCTTCTCGGCGGCCCAGGCACACGCGGCGTCGCCATGTGGCGGGCTGCCTACACGCCGAAGATGTGCGGGTCCCGCGCCCGGCCAGGACTGCGGCGGCGTCGCCGGTCTTCCACACCAGGGCGGGCAGGTGGCGGAAGCGCGAGCGGGCCTGCCGGATGCGGCCTTTGGCCGCGTGTCCGGGCACTACGGTGACTGGCCGTGGTCGCTCACGTGGTCGACGGACGGTCAGGGTGTCGGGGGCCTCCCCCGGGCTGCTGCTCATTTCGTAGTGGCAAACCTCCTCGGCGGCCTCCGCAGAGCGGGACTCGGCTCGACGAGTGCCGTCGCGATGCGGGCGTAGTCCGGCTTTCCCCACGACGGTCTCGACGGTCACCCGGGTGGCCGTTTCCATCGGTTCCAGCGTCTCCTCGTCCGCGTCCGGCTCAGTGCTCCACGACGCCGATCAGGCCGTACTCCTCTTCGAGGAACGTCGCGGCCCCGGCGCGGTCGGTCTTCTCCAGCCAGGGGTAGTCACTGGATCGGTAGTCGGGGAAGCGCATGACGTCGTCGGTGTCGAACCAGCGGTCGTTGTGGCCGGGGAAAAGCTCGTCACGCCATACCCGTGCACCGCTCACTTCGCGGATGATGGCACCGGGGCGCTCCCCGGCTTCCCAGTCCGTTGAACTGGGCCAGTACAGCCAGTAGCCCCGGATCCATGATTCCCGGTCGGCTTCCAGCTCCCGTGCCCGCTGTTCATCGATCTCCTGGAGTTCCAGGTCCTCGGGTTGCGCCGACAGCTTGCCTTCTCGGCGGAGCGTGCCGATGAAGTAGACGAGAGCGTACTTGTAGGACTCAGGGAACCAGCCCCATTCCAGCGCAGAGAAGAACTCCCAGTGGTCGCCTTCGCGCCGCCACAGCCCCGTGATCCTGCCTTCGCTGCCCATCGAGACGTAGTAGCGGAAGGATCCGCCAAGCCGGGCGTCGTTCAATCCGCTGCGGCCGAGATCCGTCGCTCCGGGCTGCCCCTTGAGCACCTCCAGAGCCGCATCCGCCTCGGCCACCGAAACCCTTTCCCACTTGCCCACGGCCTCGTCCCCTTCAGAGAGGATCAACGTGATCATCCAGAACTTGTTCCCCTTCGAGAACTCACACCGCGTCTCCTCGGGACTGCACCGCCGCCGGATGACACTCCGCGCGATACGCCGGCCATCCGGCCCCTCCTCGAACTCCACCCAGTACTCGGCCCACAACTGCCGATCGGCCTGCAGCTCCTCAGCCCTGCGGGAATCCACCGCCCGCAAAGTATCCCGCCTGGGCGGCGCACTCACCCGGTGCCGATCACCGACCGGCCGCCAGGACCAGTCCGCTGTAGACCAGAACTGCCACACCCCGCTGTCGCGAACGCTGCGCCACAGCGCAGCGGGCCGCTCGGACGTGTGACCGTCACGGAGTTCGATGAAGTAGTCGTATGCGTCGGCAATCACGGTGCCACCCCCAGGGCCACAGTCGCTTCGGGCCCCTTGCAGCCACCTTGCTGTGGGCGCGTCAGGGGCCCACCGCGCCGGCGGGAAGCCGGTGCGTGCCAGTGATCCTATCGGCCTCGAACGGCTGTCCTCGAGCCGTTCCTAGAACCCGCCACGGCGGCGCGGCAGCGGCCGGACGCGGCCCACGGGGCACGCGCAGCAGCGCCGGGGCGGAACTCCTGCTTCTGGCAGGTGGATTGGGGCCGGGCAGCGGGAACTGGCGCGCGCCCGCACGTGAGGGTGGTCCAGGGTGACCGGCGGCAGAGTGGAGGGGCACGTGCTGACCGGTCAGAGCTGTTCGCAGCGGGGGCGGTTGACCGACGGGGAACGGTCCGGCAGCCGGGCACTGCATGCAGATGATGCCGCGGTGGTCAGGGCCTTCCCTGCACTTGAGGTGGTAGTTCACGCGCGGCGATCTGCTCGAGCAGTTCCAGGTGGAGTGGCGGCGCCGCTTCGGCCCAGCTTCTGGCAATGAGCCGCAGCTGAAGGTCCCCTTCGGCCGGTACGTCATCACCACGTCCGTAATGATGGCGCCGGCGACCGTCCTATCGGGTCAGGTGTCTTGTACGGCGGCCGCCGCGGGAGCGGAGGGCGGCCGCGGCGTCGGCAAGGTGCCCGGCCACCGGGGCTGGTCAGAGCCGGCGGTGGACGAAGCCATACGACCTGCCCGTGGCCTCGGCCAGCTCCCGTACCGATGCTCCCGCGTCGTAGAGCGCACGCGACTGTGCACCGATCTCGTGCCGGGTGGCGAGGTCGAGGTGCTTGCGTCTGGCCAGCGGCGCCAGCCCCGCAGCCGGGGCCCGGCGCGGCGGTGTGGCCCGGCCGGTCGCGGGGCGGACCAGGCCGCGCAGGGGTGTCCCGGCCTCGACCAGCCGGTCCGGTAGGTAGGGGGCGGAGTGGCCGGTGGCGCGGGCCAGGCTCTGGATGGAGGCGCCGGCTTCGTAGAGGCGGCGCAGTTCGGCGCCGACCAGGCGGCGGGTGCTGGCGGTGCAGCGGCGGGGGCCGTGTGTTCATGGGTGGGGGCTGCTCGTTCGTCTTGCTGATGCCGATCCCGGGCGAAACCGGCATAAAATAGCATTTCAAGCCGCAAGCCGGTCACCTCTCGCCTGCCAGTCGGCCGCCCACTGGGCCCGGCGACGACGTCAGCGGGCGTTCGCGCCGTCCGGGGCCGCGGCCGGACGCGGGCCCGGGACGCCGCCACTGTCCGGCTCGGCGTTTTGAAGGGCGGCGAAGTCGGCGCAGGCCTGCTCGACGGCTCCGGGGTTAGGACACGGTGAACGCGGTCTGTCGCGGTGGCCGCCTGGATCTTTAGGCTTTGCGCATGTCGAACCAGAAGCGGGGCAGGAAGCACCGAACGCCGCAGAAGCGGGTTCCACGAAGTCCCTCGGTACCGCGTCCGCGTGCGGCGGTTCCGGTGTTGGCGGGGGGCGGGCTGCCGTTGCGGGGAAGCCTGGACCAGATGGCGCGGATGCTGGAGCACGCGAAGCCGGACCAACTGGTGGAAGTGGTGCTGCCGTATCTGTGGGTGGCCCTCGCCGACGGCCGCGTCCCGGCGAACATATGCGTGGACGCGTGCATGACGCTGCGGAACGCCTACGGGCAGCTGGGGGTGCGGGCTGAACTGCTGCCGGTCGACTTGGCGGTCCAGAGCAAGGACGGAGGCGGGACCCGCTACGGCTCGCTCACCCCGAGCTGGAGGGGCACCTCGTGGAACGGGCACTGCGTGCTGGTGCTGCCCGACTCCGAGCGGTTCGTGGACGCCACGGTGGAGCAGTTCGACGAGGTCCGTGAGATCGGCATGGGCCCGATGGTCGGCAAGGTGGCCTTGTCGACCATCAGCACACAGGACGGCTCGATGATGGAGCCGGGGGCGCAAGTGGTGCTCCAGCGCGGGGAGCTGGTGCTCGCGTACACCGTCGCCGGGCCGCAGGCACTGGCCTCCATCGTGGAGCACCCGGAAGCGGTGGCCCACGCCGACGGCCACCGGCGCACCGGGGTGAACGTCGCCTCTTTCACCCTGGTTGCGCTGCGCGGTGAGGGGGTGCGCGGCCGGGCGATGCAGACCCCCTATCCGAGGCTGCGGGCCCTGTTGCGGACGGTCGGGGATGCCCCGTACGAGGCGGACGAGTCCGGGGACGTGCGGTTCCGCCTGCCTGATCACAATGGTGAGGAGCGGTGGCTGCGGCTGGACGAGATTCCGCTGCCGCCGAGCGTCCCGGCCGCCTGGCCGCGCTCGTAGGCGGTCGGTACCACGGCAGAGGCCCCCGGTGATCACCTCTTCGCCAGGGCCTCTGCGTCGTCGGTCAGACCTCGACGTCCACGAGCGGTGGCAATTCGCGGGAGGGCTGCGGGCAATTCGGTGATGCCGCTGGAGGGGGTTGACCGCGGGCCAGAAGGTGCGGCGCTGGCCGGGCACGAGGCGCCAGTGGCCGGGGTAGTGGGCGCCGCAGGTCGCGCAGTGCGCGCGGTAGAGGGCGGAGGCGGGGCCGAGGGTATCGGCCGGGCGGGCGCGCAGGCGCTGGCCCTCGATGACGGCGACGAGTTCGGCCCACGCGGCCGGGCAGGTGCAGGCGGGCGGCCGTAACCCCGGCCCGCGCGTCCCTCCCGAGCAGATTCGTACCCTGATGCCTGTTCACCGGATCGTATGAATCGCCCTGAACGCTCTGTGGCGGGGCTCGGCGCTGACTAGGATTCCCGCGTGAGGTGGGGGGAACGCGAAACCGCCCCAGATGGCAAGCGGGGCGACAAGGCCCCTGTGGCGTTACGCAGCAGCGCCGGTCCACACTCCGAGCCATGACCACTGCGCTCCCAGGCGACGTCTTGCGCTCGTGCGAAACACCCCGCGCACGGCGTCGCGCTGCTACCGTCGTCTTCATGGCCAGCAACGAGGAACGGCACGTCGCCTTCGGGCAGGACGAGTTCGAGCGCCTGGCGCGCGCGGCGAAGGCCGTCGGCAAGACGCCGGAAGCCTTCGTGCGCGATCTCGCCCTGCGCGCGGCCGACGGGCCGGTCGCCAAGGCCCTGGAGAACGCCGAAGAGACCATCGGCCGCCTCGCCGCCGACTTCGCGCGGGTCGACCGCAGTACCCGCCGGCCCGTGAGCGGCTCGGAGAAGCCGATGAGCAGCCGGGACCTGCGCGCCCGTCCGCGGCACGCCGCATGACCCACTACCTCACCAGCCAGGACCTGCTGTGGATTGCCGAACGTCTCCCTGGTGATCCGGCCTGCGACGACCTCGGGGTTCTCGACGCTGCCGTAGCGCGTACGCATTCCCGCTGGATGGACCAGGACGTCTACGCCTCCGACTGGCTCCGGGCCGCTGCTCTCCTCCAGACCCTGGTCTTCCACGAGCCGCTGGAAGCCCACAACAAGCTGTTCGCATGGGCCTGCGCCGAGGCGTTCCTCACCGCCAACGGCCACACCCTGGAGTACAAGCCGGACGACGCCATCAGCCTGGTAGTCGCCGCCAGCACCAAGGCACTCGATGTCGTGGCCCTTGCCGCCGACCTCAAAGCCCTACGCGGAACCACCTGACCGACTTCGTCGTCGCCAACCCCGCCCTGTACGAGGTGGCCACTCCTGTCCTCCCTCGACAGGAGCCGGGGACACGCGGACGCAACCCCCACTATCCGCCCTACGTCTTCCTCATCTACGTCTGCGACATCTCCGTCTTCAACACAGCCCGCTCCACCGAAGCCAACCTCCAGCACAAGACGATCTGGGAAACCGTCCGAGAGGGAGTGCGGCGGTGCCTGGGGAGCGAGGAGGCTAGCTCCCCCCGAAACCGGCCCTCAGCGCCATCACTGGATGCAGTACCGGCACAAAATGCTCGACACCCTCCCTCAGCTCCGTGGAGCCTCCCGGGACGCCTGGATCGAACAGGCGATCGCTCTCGGCTACCTGTCGGAGGAGAGACCCCGCGGCTGCTGGTTGCGCCCAGACCGTAGCCAGGTGATCAATGGTCAGCCGCGGAACCCTGCCGCCTTCGGCCCGGGCCGGAACACCAACGCGTTCAGGGGGCGCGTGCGCGTGGGCTGCACGACCTCCAGCCAGCCGTCCGCGTCGGCGACGCAGTACGGGATGCTCCGGAGCCCCTGCCACTTCCAGCTGATCCACCAGCGAGGCTCGCTCCGGTACCCCGCGCGACGCCGCGGGGTGGGCAACCGCTGACCGGCCAGGTTGACGTCGTCGAGCTCGACCCCGAGGCCCTGCATGTGGGCCAGGCCCGCCAGCGCCGCGCGCCGCAGCGGACTGTCCTCGCCCCATCGCCGGAACGTCCACCGCATGTCCGGGGTGTTCAGCAGGTCCGTCTCCTGCGGCGCGTCCGGCAGCACGATGCGGGAGATGGTGATGACCTCCTGCTTCTGCCACCCCAACAGCGCCGCCCGCACGGGGCGGGGCATGTAGCGGTCGAGGCCGTCGAACGCGTCAATCATGTCGTGCCGCACGGCCCGGCCGGCGTCCGGGTCCTCGGCGATCCCGTGCAGCACTGCGAGGGCCTGGGCGAGCGTGTTGCCCCGCTGCCACAGCGGAAGCATCACCGTGCCCTCGGCCTCAAGCTGCTTGCGTGAGGAGTTGTCGAACTGGAACTGCATGCCGCGGGAGGTACCCGCGAGCGCGCGGCGAAGCGGCGCGTAGGGATTTCCGCGCCCAGAGAGCAGGCACTGGACGACAAACTCGGTCATCCGCTCGTCACGCTCGAACTGAACGGCGACATCGACGTCATGCGGTGCGGCGGCGCCCCGGGCAAAGCTCCCGAACAGCCACGCCCGCTGCACCAGGTTCAATGGCCAGTCCTGGTCACCGTCGAGCCGGTGGAACATCCCCTCGACCAGTTCAACGGCTCGCGCCCGCCTCACGTCCGACCTCCCTCTACACGCCAAGCATCAGCGTAGAGGCACAGACTTGCCTTGTTCACGAGATTCTCGTGAACAAGGCCACGCAGACGACACGAGCATGCACGGCAGCGGACACCACCGAGGGCCACCGGCACTCAAGATCAATCTCGCAGGAAGACCCTTCCTAAAAGGCCTCGGTGACGTCGCCGACGTCGCCGGGGTCGGCCTCAGCCCTGAGAGTGATAGTTGGCGGATCACGACACCGCCTCTCCGAGTGCGAGGGCATCGCCGCAGGTGAGCGCGTATGTGACTCAGCACGCTACTTGTCGCTAACCGCACTACTCGACGTGCGGCTAGCGACAAGTAGCGTGCTGAGGCACACGATGGCGGGAGGTTCGCCCTGAGCAGGGTGTTTTCCGGAGGTCGGCGGTTCGTGGTGTGCCGGGAGGCGCCCTGGATGCCCGGCAGCCGGCCATCGGGGGGCGGGAAGGCATGATCGAGTCTCTGGGGACTTCGACGGTGAGGGTGTGGTGTGGGGGATTGGCGGACCGATCCGACGTTCGCGATGTGCCGTGCGCTGCTGGACGGAGCGGATCTCGCCTCGTTCGTGGGAGGCGCGTTCGATGTGCGGGCGGTGGTGGCCGGCATTCGGCCCGAGACCAAGCGCGGGTTCCACCTCGGCGACGTCCCGTGGGGGAACTTCCCCCACGGGGATGATGCCCGGGACGCCGTTCACCTCCTGCACGCTGGCGACAGCTCCGCTCGTCGCGCGCCGGGCGTGCTGGGTGGCCTGTGCGCCAACGACAGCCGGGCTGCCCGCCGCCCTCGCCGTACCGTTTCTGATCCACATCGCCACCGATGTCCATCACCCACACCGTGCCGCCGCCCTTGGCGTACTTTCCGGCCCGGCCCGCGCCCGGCACTTCGGCGTCGTCTCCCGCGAGGAATTCCTCCTCCACCGCACCGACCCTCGGCGCCGCACCGTTGCCGCCTCCTCACGCAACTACCGGTTCTCGGCGAACGTGCAGGTCATCATTGGCGCCGACACGCGCCTTGTGGTTGCCACCGCCCGGCCCCGGGTAACAAGGCCGACGCCCAGGTCTGGCGGAGCTCCGGCCTGCCCGCCACTGCGAAGGCGTCACCGTGCTGGGCGACGGCGCCTATGTGAACACCGGCCTGATCGTCCCGCACCGCAAACGCCAGCGACGGCCGCTCCTGCCGGGCGAGGAGGCCGACAACGCCGAACACCGTAGAGTCCGCGCCCGCATCGAGCACACCTTCGCCGCAATGAAGGACTACAAGATCCTCCGCGACTGTCGGCAACGGGGCGACGGCCTCCACCACGCCGTCGGCCGCATGCACAACCTCGCCCTGACAACGTAATCACAACCACCAGAGAACCAGCTCTGACCTGCCTCAACGCAGCCTTCTGCAATAGTCTTTAGGCCCAGCAATATGCGAACGCCCACGCACCGATCAATGTGCCTAAAAGGACACCCGGCTTTGATATACCCAAAGAGGTCGAGATGCAGGAGAGCCACTGCCGTGGGAGAATGCAAAGTAGCATCCGAAGTCGCGCTAACCTCATTCTGCTGTGCCGCAGGAGTCAGAGTCGGGAAGTTGTTGTAGAGTAAGCGGGTACGTGCATTCATTATTCCCTGCCCCCTTGAGGAGAAGCAATGCCCAGCATCACCAACATGATGATCGTAAAAGGCACCGAGGATCCTCCGGAGCAATGGATTAGGACGCCGCTCCTCGACCCCGAAGGAGTGTCTCAACCTGACCAAAAGGTCTATATCGCATATGAGCAAGATGGAAACGGTGCACCCATTACGGGATTTATGTATCGGATGCCAGGAGACCCACCTTTCCCGAGCGGATACTTCAGCATTGGCAACACCAGCGCATGGTCCAGTAGTCACGGCAACGAGCGTCTGGATTCACCTTTTGAAGTTGCCTATACTCACGATACTAAAGAAGCCAGCTGGCTCCACATCGAGGAAATCAGTGCCGTCATGTGGACGTACGTCGAAAACGGCACCGCCTCATCACTCCCGTCGGGGTGGGAATACGGGAACCTGAAACGAACGTCTGGAAATGATGACACGTGCTACCTCAACGCGGATTGTGGTTACACCGGCGACAAGAACCTCGCATACCTGCTGGCGGTAAAGGGCCAGCCAGCGAAGCCCGGCGTACCACACCCGTCACTAACACTGCCTCGACGGCCGCAGTAGACAGGCCACGGCCCTGCAGCATAATCCACCTGAAAATCCGAAGCGCCCTCAGTTTCGACTTGCTGTCCATGGCTTCTCGCCCGGATGCCCTGCTGGCCGACCGTGGCTACGACCAGGATATCTACCGGCGCCAGCGACGGTCAGGTGGTGCTTGCTGCCCGGCCGTGCGCGGTCGACCGGGCTGGGCTGGCTTTTGAGCCCTTACGAGTGGCCCGCACATGGGAAAGGACGATCACCGCGCGCTGCCAGTCCGGCTGGTTGTTCGACCGCAGCATATCCGTTTCAGTAGGGACTCGACCGAGGCGACGGGCGACGGCTCCCTTGGTGGGCGGGGCTGGGGTGCCAGCCAGCCACCGGCTGACCGTGCTGCGGTCGCAGGCGAGAGGCGGCTGTGTTCGGCAGCCACCCTGCGCAGCACGTGGGCGAGTCGACTATTGGTCTGTGATCCGGTTGGTGTCAGTTCGCATTGTTGTTGACGAGTTTCCTTACTTTTATCTGCACGAGGCGGACCTTGGCGAGGATCTCGCGAGCGGTGGCGGTCGAGGTGAGGGGTTTGGGGTTCGGACGGAGGCGGCAAACTGCT
>NZ_JBAMDC010000091.1:0-20661 GCF_036961605.1 Streptomyces sp. KLMMK | reverse complement strand
TGGTGCCGGCGGCTCGCCCTGGTCCGGTCGTGAGGTCCGGTCAGATCCTGGTCCAGGCCTCCGCCAGCACGCCGCGGACGATCTGCTCGATCTCGTCGAACGTCGACTGGTCGGAGATCAGCGGCGGGGCGACCTGGATGACCGGGTCGCCACGGTCGTCGGCCCGGCAGTACAGGCCGTTCTCGAACAGCTTCTTGGACACGAAGCCGTAGAGCAGTTGCTCGCACTCCTCCGGCGTGAACGACTCCTTGGTGGCCTTGTCCTTGACCAGCTCGATGCCGTAGAAGAAGCCATTGCCGCGCACGTCGCCCACGATCGGCAGGTCGTGCAGCTTGGAGAGCGTCGCGTGGAACGCCGCCTCGTTGTCCAGCACGTGCTGGTTGAGGCCCTCGCGCTCGAAGATGTCGAGGTTGGTGAGGGCGACCGCCGCCGAGACGGGGTGGCCGCCGAAGGTGTAGCCGTGCAGGAAGGTGTTGCTGCCCTTGAAGAACGGCTCGGCGATCCGGTCGGAGATGACGGCCGCGCCGATGGGGGAGTAGCCGGACGTCATGCCCTTGGCGCAGGTGATGATGTCGGGCACGTAGCCGAACTTGTCGCACGCGAACATCGTGCCGAGGCGGCCGAAAGCACAGATGACCTCGTCCGAGACGAGCAGCACGTTGTACGTATCACAGATCTCGCGCACCCGCTGGAAGTAGCCGGGCGGGGGCGGGAAGCAGCCGCCCGCGTTCTGGACCGGCTCCAGGAAGACGGCCGCGACCGTGTCGGGGCCTTCGAAGAGGATCTGCTGCTCGATCTGGTCGGCGGCCCAGCGGCCGAACGCCTCGGGGTCGTCGCCGTGGATCGGGGCCCGGTAGATGTTGGTGTTGGGCACCTTGTAGGCGCCGGGGACGAGAGGCTCGAAAGGTGCCTTGAGGGCCGGCAGGCCGGTGATGGCCAGTGCGCCCTGGGGCGTGCCGTGGTAGGCGACGGCCCGGGATATCACCTTGTACTTGGTGGGGTTGCCGGTGAGCTTGTGGTACTGCTTCGCGAGCTTCCAGGCGGTCTCCACGGCCTCGCCGCCGCCGGTGGTGAAGAAGACCTTGTTGAGGTCGCCCGGGGCGTGGTGGGCGAGCCGCTCGGCGAGCTCGATCGCCTTGGGGTGCGCGTAGCTCCACACCGGGAAGAAGGCCAGCTCCTGAGCCTGCTTGGCGGCCGCCTCGGCCAGCTCGGCCCGCCCGTGGCCCGCCTGGACCACGAACAGCCCCGCGAGGCCGTCCAGGTAGCGCTTGCCCTTGTCGTCGAAGATGTAGGTGCCCTCGCCGCGCACGATGGTCGGCACGGGGGCGTTCTCGTACGACGACATGCGGGTGAAGTGCATCCACAGGTGGTCGTATGCAGTCTGGGAGAGGTCCTTGCTCACGGCTATCGGGTTCCCCACGTGTAGGTCTGCTTGCGGAGCTTGAGGTAGACGAAGCTCTCGGTGGAGCGCACGCCCGGCAGGGTCCGGATGCGCTTGTTGATCGTTTCGAGGAGATGGTCGTCGTCCTCGCAGACGATCTCGATGAGGAGGTCGAAGGAGCCTGCGGTCACGACGACGTACTCGACCTCGTCCATCGCGGTCAGGGCGTCGGCGACCGGATCGAGGTCGCCCTCGACGTTGATCCCGACCATCGCCTGCCGTCGCAGCCCCACGGTGAGCGGGTCGGTGACGGCGACGATCTGCATGACGCCCTGGTCGAGCAGCTTCTGGACACGCTGCCGCACGGCTGCCTCCGACAGCCCCACGGCTTTGCCGATCGCCGCGTAGGGGCGGCGGCCGTCTTCCTGGAGCTGCTCGATGATCGCCAGGGAGACTGCGTCGATCGGTGGCGTGCCGTGCACGCTCTTCGGGTCTGGACTACGAGTGGCCACGACTCCACTGTGCATGCGTCTCGCCCGTGTGGCAACCCTCAGGCGATGAAATTCGTTGTCCAGGTGCCGAGGAATAACTGATTCCGTCGTTCATGGGTGTGAGGTATGTCGAAAGCGTGGCCTCACTGACTAGGCTGACGGTCTCACCCAGTGGACATCTGACAGGAGGGGTGGC
Organism: Streptomyces sp. KLMMK; assembly: GCF_036961605.1. Taxonomy (NCBI): domain Bacteria; kingdom Bacillati; phylum Actinomycetota; class Actinomycetes; order Kitasatosporales; family Streptomycetaceae; genus Streptomyces; species Streptomyces sp. KLMMK. The sequence goes on along the minus strand of NZ_JBAMDC010000091.1, from coordinate 18,593 downwards.
AGCCATGACCACCGAGCTGCGTCGTCTTCGCAATTTCATCGACGGGGAGTTCCGGGACGCCGCCGACGGGCGGACCACCGAGGTGGTCAATCCGGCCACAGGCGAGGCCTACGCCACCGCCCCGCTGTCGGGCGCCGTGGACGTGGACGCCGCCATGGCCGCGGCCGAGGCCGCCTTCCCGGCCTGGCGCGACCTCGTACCCGGAGAGCGCCAGAAGGTCCTCCTCAAGATCGCCGACGCCTTCGAGGCGCGCGCCGAGGAACTGATCGCCGCGGAGTCCGAGAACACGGGCAAGCCCGTCGCCCTCACCCGCAGTGAAGAGGTCCCCCCGATGGTGGACCAGATCCGCTTCTTCGCGGGCGCCGCGCGCATGCTCGAGGGCCGCTCCGCGGGCGAGTACATGGAGGGCCTGACCTCGATCATCCGGCGCGAGCCGATCGGCGTCTGCGCCCAGGTCGCCCCGTGGAACTACCCGATGATGATGGCGGTGTGGAAGTTCGCCCCGGCGCTCGCCGCGGGCAACACCGTCGTCCTCAAGCCCTCCGACACCACCCCCGCCTCCACCGTGCTCATCGCCGAGATCATCGGCGGCGTGCTGGAGGAGCTCGGGCACCCGAAGGGCGTCTTCAACGTCATCTGCGGCGACCGGGAGACCGGCCGCCTCATGGTCGAGCACCCGGTGCCGGCGATGGCCTCGATCACCGGCTCCGTGCGGGCCGGCATGCAGGTCGCCGAGTCCGCCTCCAAGGACCTCAAGCGCGTCCACCTGGAGCTCGGCGGCAAGGCCCCCGTCGTCGTCTTCGACGACGCCGACATCGCCAAGGCCGTCGAGGACATCTCGGTCGCCGGCTACTTCAACGCCGGCCAGGACTGTACGGCCGCCACCCGCGTCCTCGTCCACGAGTCGATCCACGACGAGTTCGTCACCGCGCTCGCCAAGGCCGCCGCCGAGACGAAGACCGGGCAGCCGGACGACGAGGACGTCCTCTACGGCCCGCTCAACAACGCCAACCAGCTCAAGCAGGTCGCCGGCTTCATCGAGCGGCTGCCCGGCCACGCCAAGCTCGAGGCGGGCGGGCACCGGGTGGGGGAGAAGGGATACTTCTTCGCCCCGACCGTCGTCTCCGGCCTCAAGCAGGACGACGAGATCGTCCAGCACGAGGTCTTCGGCCCCGTGATCACGGTCCAGTCCTTCGCGGACGAGGACCAGGCCGTCGCCTACGCCAACGGCGTCGAGTACGCCCTGGCCTCCTCGGTGTGGACCAAGGACCACGGCCGCGCCATGCGGATGTCCAAGAAGCTCGACTTCGGCTGCGTGTGGATCAACACCCACATCCCGCTGGTCGCGGAGATGCCCCACGGCGGCTTCAAGAAGTCCGGCTACGGCAAGGACCTGTCCGCCTACGGCTTCGAGGACTACACGCGCGTCAAGCACGTCATGACGTCGCTGGACTGACGGAGCCGGCGCCGCCTCGTGCGGTGGTGGGGCGGGGCCTGCCTCATGCGGTGAGGGCGGCCCGCCCCATGCGGCAAGGCGGGCCCCATGCCGTCCCGTGGCACGGGGCGGACGCAGACACCCCGCAGTGGTCCGTACCGGGTGTTTCCGGTGCGGACCACTGCGCGTCGTGCCCCGGTATCATCGACGGCCGGCCGTTCCCGGGCCGTCAAGGTGTCGGGAAGTGCAGTCGCCTCCCGGACAGGCCGTACATTGTCCGCGAAGATCCGCCCCGCCATGCTGCCCGAATGCGAGAGAAGCCCGTGAAGCCCCTGTCCCGCCGGACCCTGCTGCGCGCGCTGGGCGCCGGCGCCGGGGCCGCCGCACTCGCCGGGTGCGGAGTGCCCGCCGCGTACGTCGAGCCGGCCGACCGGGGCGCCGAGGACCGCTCCAGCCGCGACAAGAGCCTCGTCTTCGCCAACTGGCCCCTCTACATCGACGTCGACGAGGACGACCCGCAGAAGCGCCCCACCCTCGACGCCTTCGAGAAGCGCAGCGGGATATCGGTGAAGTACACCGAAGAGATCAACGACAACGACGAGTTCTTCGGCAAGGTCAGCCCCGCCCTGATGAACCATCAGGGGACCGGGAGGGACCTCATCGTCGTCAGCGACTGGATGGCCTCCCGCTACGTGCGCCTGGGCTGGGTCCAGGAGATGGACCGCTCCCGCCAGCCGAACGTCGACCGCAACCTCGACCCGCTGCTGCGCAAGCCCTCCTTCGACCCCGGCCGGCTGCACACCGTCCCCTGGCAGTCCGGCATCACGGGCATCGCGTACAACCGCAAGAAGCTCGGCCGGGAGATCCGGCACACCTCCGACCTGTGGAAGGACGACCTGCGCGGCCGGGTCACGCTGCTGGCCGGCCTGGACGAGGCGTACTCGCTGCTCATGCAGGGCAACGGCGCCGACGTCACCCGCTGGACCGCCGACGACTTCCACACCATGACCGACCAGCTGCGCCGCCTCGTGCGCAAGCGGCACATCCGCCGCTTCACCGGCAACGACTACATCAAGGACCTGTCGTCGGGCGACGTGCTCGCCTGCCAGGCGTACTCCGGCGACGTCATCCAGCTCCAGGCCGACAACCCCGACATCGAGTTCGTCGTCCCGGAGGAGGGCGCCGAGCTGTGGGCCGAGAGCCTCATGGTCCCCAACCTCGCTCGCCACAAGCGCAACGCCGAGGCGCTCGTCGACTACTACTACCGGCCCGAGGTGGCCGCCGAGCTCGCCGCGGCGGTCAACTACGTCTGCCCCGTGCCGGCCGCACGGGACGTTCTCGCCTCGTCCTCCGACAAGGAACTCGCGGAGCTCGCCGGGAACCTGCTCATCTTCCCGAGCGACGACATGCGTAAACGCCTTGCGACGGCGCGCGACATGACCGCGAAGGAGCGGCCCGGCTTCACCAAGGAGTGGAACGAGATCGTCGGGCTCTGATCGCGCCCGCCGCCGGGCCGCCCCATGCGCGCGGCCCCATGCGGCCGCTTCAGGCCGCCCCATGCGGCGGTGTACCGCCCCCGCCGCCTTATGCCGGACCCTCCGCCGCCCGGCCCCCGTTCAGCCGCGCAGCAGCGACCGCAACGTACCGACCCGGTTCGTGGTGATCGCGTCGACGCCTGCTGCCAGCAGCCGGCGCATCGTGAAGCGGGTGTCCGCGGTCCAGGCGGAGACCAGAAGCCCGTCGGAGTGGTTGCGGGCGACGAGTTCGGGGCTCACCAGCCCGAAGCGGTAGTTCAGCCAGCGCGGGGCCACGGCGTCGAGCAGGGCACGGCGCGGCGGCATCAGCGTCGTCCATGTCAGGGCGGTCTCCGCGGCCGGGTCCGCGCGGCGTACTGCGAGCATCGATGTCACACCACCGCAGTAGTACACGCGCTCCGCGGCTCCGCTCGTGTGCACCTCGGCGACGGCGGCCTCGGCGGCCGACGCGTCCGGCAGGTCGATGAACAGCCGCGGTCCGGACCGCTCTGCATCGAGCTGCAGGGCCTCGCGCAGGGTGGGCACGCCGCCGCCGGTCAGTTCCCGCAGTTCGTCCGCCGTGAGCGAGTCCAGGACCCGCGTGTGACCCCACAGGCGCTCGAGCGTCGCGTCGTGCAACAGCACGGGTACGCCGTCGCGCGTCAGCCGGACGTCGACCTCCACTGCCCCCGCCCCGGCCCGCAGGGCCGAACGGATCGAGGCGAGGGTGTTCTCCCGGAACAGGTACGGATCGCCGCGGTGGGCGACAGCGGTGACGGTGCGGGCGCTTGCAGCAGGGGAGTTCGGGCCGGTCATGGGGCCCATTGTGGCCGCGGCGCGCGCCCGCGGGGCTCAGCCCCGCCAGGTCGCGGTGTAGGCGTCGATCTCCGCCCGGAGCGCCTTCTTGCCCGTCTCGTCCATGAACGACGCCTCCACGGCGTTCTTGGCGAGCCCGGCGACACCTGCCGCGTCGAGCTCCAGGAGGCGTGCGGCGACGCCGTACTCCCGGTTGAGGTCCGTGCCGAACATGGGCGGGTCGTCGCTGTTGACGGTCACCAGGACGCCCGCGGCCACCATCTCCTTGATGGGGTGGCGGGCCAGGTCGGTCACGGCGCGGGTGGCGAGGTTGGACGTCGGGCAGACCTCCAGCGGGATGCGGTGCTCCGCCAGGTGGGCCAGCAGGGCCGGGTCCTGCGGGGCGCTGGTGCCGTGACCGATGCGCTCGGCGCGCAGGTCGACCAGGGCGTCCCAGATGGTCTGCGGGCCCGTCGTCTCGCCGGCGTGGGGCACGCTGTGCAGTCCCTCGGCGATGGCCCGGTCGAAGTACGGCTTGAACTGGGGCCGGGGCACGCCGATCTCCGGTCCGCCCAGCCCGAAGGAGACCAGCCCCTCGGGCTTGAGCTCGCAGGCGATCCGTGCGGTCTCCTCCGCGGCTTCCAGCCCCGCCTCGCCCGGGATGTCGAAGCACCAGCGCAGCACGACGCCCAGCTCCGTCTCGGCCGCCTTGCGGGCGTCCTCGATGGCCTCCACGAAGGCGGCGTCCGGGATGCCGCGCCTGGTCGAGCTGAAGGGGGTGACGGTCAGTTCGGCGTAGCGGATGTTCTGCCGCGCCATGTCGCGCGCGACCTCGTACGTCAGCAGCCGCACGTCCTCGGCGTCGCGGATCAGGTCGACGACAGAGAGGTAGACCTCGATGAAGTGGGCGAAGTCGCGGAAGGTGAAGAAGTCGGCCAGCGCCTCGGGGTCGGTGGGCACGGGCGAATCCGGGTGGCGGGCGGCCAGCTCGGCCACGATGCGCGGGGACGCCGACCCGAAATGGTGCACATGGAGCTCCGCCTTGGGGAGCCCGGCGATGAACGAGTCGAGTACGGACATGCATGCCTCCATGGCGCGGTCGGCTGGAGCCTGTCGACGGGTGCCGTTCATCGTATGCGGGACGTACGCGACGGTTGTCCTCAGGCCTTAGCATGACGGGTATCGACTGGGGAGGGCTATGTCTGACAAGGCAGCCGGGGCCGATGGGCACTCCGAGCCGCGGGACCCCGATCCCTGGGCTCCGCCGAAGCGGCGGGTCGCACTCGACAAGCCCGGCCGGCAGCCGGCGCCCGGGCAGCATGCCGAGCCCGCTCCGGTGCCCCATGCCGCAGCTGTGACGCCGCCTCAGCCTCTGGCACAGCCGGTGCCCCATGCCGCCGTGGCACCCTCCGGGCCCCATGCGCTGCCGGCGCCCCATGCCGCGTCCCCGCCCCATGCGGCTCCGCAGCCGCCCCATGCCCCCGCCCCGGGCACCGTGCCGCCCGTGCCCCTCGCGCCGACCGGCCCCGGCACGCCCAGCGCGTACCGGAGCGGCCCGTACGACCAGGCCCCGTACGGAGCGCCCGGCGGCCCCTCTGTGCCCCCGGGATCGGCTGCCCCCTACAGTCTGCAGGTGCCCTACGGCCAGGGCCCTTATGGTCAAAGCCCCTACGGCCCGGGTTCCTACCAGCCGGGCGCGTACGGCTATCCGGCGTCACTGCTCTACGCGCAGCAGCCCGTACCCAGTAACGGCCTGGGGCTGGCGGCCCTGGTGCTGGGCATCGTCGGCACCGTGTTCTCGCCCACCGTCGTCCTCGGGGCGGTGCTCGGCATCCTCGCCGTCATCTTCGGCGCCGTGGGCCGCGCCAAGGTGCGCGGCGGCGAGGCCACGAACCCCGGACAGGCCCTCGCCGGGCTGATCCTCGGTTGCGCGGCGCTCGTCGCCACAGTCCTGATGGTCATCGTCTACATCAACATCGATGTCGACGACAGTGACGGCCCCGTGCCCGACGACGAGCCAGGCGCGACGTACGGCGCCTACTTGTCGGCGCCGGTGCTGCTCGTGGACCGCGACGCCAGTCGCTGACGCGCCTCCATCAGCGCGAAGCCGAGGAGGTTGTCGCCCTGCCAGCGGGCGGGGTCCTGGGCGCGCTCGTCGTCGGCGGCCAGGCCGATGCCCCAGATCCGATCGAGCGGGCTGGCCTCGACCAGCACCCGCTCACCGGTGCCCAGCAGGAAGGCGCTCAGCGCCGCGTCCTGCGCGAACTTGTGGACGCTGCCCTCCACCACCAGCTCGAAGCGGTGCTGCCGCCACGTCTCCTCGTCGAAGCCGCGCACCTTGCGGCCCGCGTCCTTCGCCTGCTTGGGGTGCGACGCGGCGATCGCCTCCGCCTCGGCCTCCGCGTCGGCGAAGAGCCGCGCCTTGCCGGCCATCATCCAGTGCTCGGCCGTCGCGTAGACGGTGCCGTCCACCGTGAACGGCGAAGGCCACCACTGACTGAAGCAGCTCGCCCCGATGGTGCCGTCCCGACGTGCCTGGTGGCCCCAGAAATAGACGTACTTGAAATGCTCGCCGCGGGCGACGGCGGCCGTCAGCTCGGCCACCGAACGCGGGCCGTCCGCATGCTGCCCCGTGGGTGCGAATCCGTGCTGGTCCCCGTTGATCTTCATATCGGGCATTCTCGCATCGGCCCCGGGCAGTGGAACTGGGCTGACCGGGCACGACCGTTCCCCATAGCATTGCCCGACGCAGTTCAACGGAGGGGACCTTCTTCATGTCTGACTACAACCAGAATCCTTATGGGGCGCCCCAGCCGCCGGTGGCGCCCCAGCAGCCCGGTTACGGCTACCCGAGCCAGGCCCAGCCGGCGCAGGGCGGCTACCCCGGGCAGGGCGGGTATCCCGCGCCGGCGCAGAGTGCCTACCCGGCGCAGAGCGGCTACCCCTCCGCACCGCCGGTCCAGCCGCCCTACGGCTACGCGGGCGGGGTGCAGCCCAGCAACGGCATGGGCACCGCCGGCCTCGTCTGCGGCATCATCGGCGCCGTCTGCAGCCTCCTGGTCTTCCTGTGGTTCTTCGGGCTCATCCTGGGCATCCTCGGCATCATCTTCGGCGCAGTCGGCCGCTCCAAGGTCACGAAGGGCGAGGCGACCAACCGGGGCGCCGCCACCACCGGCATCGTCCTCGGCATCGTGGCCCTGGTGCTTCCCGTCCTGTGGTTCGCCTTCTTCGCGAGTCTCCTCGGCATCGGTGCCGGCTTGTAGCCGAACCGCACCCGCCCCGTGCCCCGGTCCCCGGGCCCCACGTCGGCGAGGGCCCCGTGCGGCACTTCGAAGGCTTGCCTCTCACTGATTCCGTCGCAGGACATGCGGACTGCGACGGAATCCCTTGTTGGTTACGGCCTCCTCTGCCAGGATCGGCTTCGGCGCCCCTGCGCGGTGCAGCGCAGAGGAGGGCGCAGCCGGCCGGAGGAGTGTGTTGATGGGCGCGACGGATCAACGGTTCGATGCGGCGGGGCGGTTCGCCGGCGGAGCCCAGTACGTCGGTGGCCGCTTGAGCCCCGGCACCTCGGGCCGCATGCACGCGGTCGTGGACCCCGCTACCGGCGAAGAGGTCCTCCGGTACGAACTGGCCGGTCCGGAGGACGTGGACGCCGCTGTCACAGCCGCCGTGGGGGCCTTTCCCGCGTGGGCGGGAGCGACCCCGGGGGAGCGCTCCGACGCACTGCACCGGTTCGCGGGCGTGCTTGCGGACCGCGCGGAGGAGTTCGCCCGCGCGGAGTCCGCCCAGTGCGGCAAGCCGATCCGTCTCACCACCGGGTTCGACGTGCCGGGCACCGTGGACAACACCGCCTTCTTCGCGGGCGCGGCGCGCCACCTGGAGGGCCGGTCCGCCGGCGAGTACAGCAGCGACCACACCTCCTACGTGCGCCGCGAGCCGATCGGTGTGGTGGGCTCCATCGCGCCCTGGAACTACCCCCTGCAGATGGCCGCGTGGAAGGTCCTCCCGGCGATCGCGGCGGGCAACACGATCGTGCTCAAACCCGCCGAGCTGACGCCCCTGACGTCGTTGATGTTCGCCCAGGCCGCGACCGAGGCCGGCATCCCCGACGGCGTCGTGAACGTGGTCTGCGGCGCCGGCGCGGACGCGGGGGAGCGCCTCGTGGGCCATCCGGACGTCGCCATGACGTCGTTCACCGGATCGACGGCGGTCGGCAGGCGCGTCGCCGAGATCGCCACGCGGACGGTCAAGCGGCTCCACCTCGAACTCGGCGGCAAGGCCCCGTTCGTCGTCTTCGACGACGCCGACCTCGAAGCGGCCGTGCACGGGGCGGTCGCCGGCGCCCTCATCAACACGGGGCAGGACTGCACCGCGGCCACCCGCGCCTACGTCCAGCGCCCCTTGTACGACGCGTTCGTCTCCGGGGTCGCCGACCTGATGGCGTCCGTGCGCCTCGGCGACCCCTTCGACCCCGCCACCGACCTCGGCCCGCTGGTCTCGTACGCCCAGCGGGACCGCGTCGCCGGCTGCGTGGACCGGGCGCGCTCGTACGCCACCGTGGTCACCGGCGGCACGGCGCCCGCGGGGGAGCTGGCCAAGGGCGCGTACTACCGCCCCACGCTCGTCACCGGAGCCGCCCAGTCCAGCGAGATCGTCCAGGACGAGGTCTTCGGCCCCGTGCTCGTCGTGCTGCCCTTCGGCAGCGACGACGAGGGCATCGCGCTCGCCAACGACACGCCGTACGGGCTGGCGGCCTCCGCATGGAGCCGGGACGTCTACCGCACGGGGCGGGCCACCAGGGAGATCAAGGCGGGCTGCGTGTGGGTCAACGACCACATTCCGATCATCAGCGAGATGCCGCACGGCGGTTACCGGGCATCAGGCTACGGAAAGGACATGTCTGCGTATTCCTTCGAGGAATACACCCAGGTCAAACACGTCATGTCCGACAACACCGCGGTGGCCCGCAAGCCCTGGCACCGGACCGTTTTCTCCCTGGGCTGACGCCCTTTTCCCGTGCCGGTTCTCCTGCTCGCTTCGTATTCCAGGCCTCAGGTGCCTTCTCCGGCCGGTTCGTGCGCCGGCCGGGAAATCATGGCCCGCCGTGCTTGCGGACCTCGCCGTAGTAGACCCGGGCCCAGTATTCGCAGCTGCCGGTTTTCGCCTTGGGCAGGGTGCGGCAGTAGGCGTACATGTCCGCCTTGAAATTCTTGTCCACGGCGAGACGGGTGGTGTGGTCGAACCGGCCCTGCTTCTTGTAGTTCCGGTACCCGAAGTCGTGCCGCTGGCAGGACGGAAGGAAGTTGAAGCCCATGGGCCGGTTGGGCGCCTGGGAGCAGCCGTCCGACGACCAGTCGAGCTTGTCGCTGTGGGCTCTGTCGTTGCGTACGGACTGGAACCGGTCCATCGAATGGTCGAAGAGAAGTTTGTCGGTGTACGTCTGGAGCGGAGGTTTCGGTGACGGTTGGGCGATTGCCGGTTCGGCTGCGGCCCCCATGAGCAGTGCGGCGCCCAGTGCCGTGACAGCTGTCACTCTTTTTCGGTAACCCAACGGTTTCCCCGTTTTCTGTGTTCCGTGCCGCGAGCGGATTTGTGCTGCCCGCTCGCTCCCCTGTGAGCAAGCATCAGGTTGGCAGGTCCATGCCCGAGTGATCCATGGGGATCATGGCACCGTTGCGTAACCAAAAGGCAACAACGGAATCCCTTGTTCGGGCCGAGTTGCTCTGCCAGGATCCTCGCTCAAAGTCCGTTGGAGCTACGGAAAGGGCACCTTGCATGGAGCGCTACCAGCCACGGACCACCGTGAACCGGCGGACTTTGCTGCGGGCCGGCGGAGCAGGTGCGCTCGCCTCCGGCGCGCTCGCGTCCCTCGCCGGCTGCGGCATCCCACCCGCGGGGCGTCCGGAGGGCGCTCCGGGCGCCTCCGAGGACCGCTCCGCGCACGAGCGGACCCTCGCCTTCTCCAGCTGGACCGAGTACATCGACACGGGCGCGGACGGCACGAGCCGCCCCACGCTCGACGACTTCAGGCGCTCGACCGGCATCGCCGTGACCTACACCGAGGACATCAACGACAACGTCGAATTCTTCGGCAAGGCCGGCAAACAGCTCGCCGCCGGCCAGGACATAGGCCGGGACCTGATCTGCGTCACCGACTGGATGGCCGGCCGCATGATCAGGCTCGGGTGGGCCCGGCGGCTCGACGCGGCTCACATGCCCAACGCGTACGCCAATCTCGCCCCGGGATTCCGCGCCCCCGACTGGGACCCCGGGCGCGTCCACTCGTATCCGTGGACCGGCATTCCCGCCGTCATCGCCTACAACCGCAAGGCCACCGGCGGCCGCAAGGTCGACTCCGTCTCCCAGCTCCTGGACGATCCGCGGCTCAAGGGCCGTGTCGGGCTCCTCTCCGAAATGCGCGACACGGTCGGCCTCACGCTTCTCGACATGGGCAGGAGGCCCGAAGAGGTCACCGCCGAGGAATACGACGACGCAGTCGCCCGCCTGCGCCGGTCCCGTGACCGCGGGCAGATCCGCCGCTTCACCGGCAACGACTACACGGGCGACCTCAACAAGGGTGACATCGCCGCCTGCATCGCCTGGGCGGGAGACCTCGTCCAGCTCCAGGCCGACAACAGCGACATCCAGTACGCGATCCCGGACGCGGGCTACATGCTTTCCAGCGACAATCTTCTGGTCCCCCGCACCGCCCGCCACCAGAGGAACGCCGAGCGCCTCATCGATTACTACTACCAGCCCAAGGTCGCCGCGCGGCTCGCCGCCGCCATCAACTACGTCAGCCCGGTCGCCGGGCTGCGGGACGAGCTCGCGAAGATCGACAAGAAGCTGGCCGAGAACGACCTGATCATCCCCAGCGAGGCGATGCTGGCGAAGGCCCATGCCTTCCGCTCCCTGACCGCCGCCGAGGAGAAGGCGTTCGAGGCCGCCTTCTCCGAGCTCACCGGCGCCTGAACCGCCGAAACGGGCCACCGGCGCGGCGCCCGGCCCCGGACATATGAGAACGTACGCGGCTGTACGTGCCGTACGTGCTCACGCCCCCGAGACCCCTGGACCCAAGACCCATGACAACAACCGCCCCGACCGACAGCAGCAGCGGCACGGACGTCCGCCTCACCGCCATCAGCAAGAGCTACGGCGCCTTCACCGCCGTCCACCCGCTCGACCTGAGCGTCCCCGCCGGCTCCTTCTTCGCCCTGCTCGGCGCCTCAGGCTGCGGCAAGACCACCACCCTGCGCATGATCGCCGGCTTGGAGCAGCCCACCTCCGGCACCGTCGAGCTCGCCGGACAGGACGTCACCGCCCTCCCCCCGCACAAGCGCCCCGTCAACACCGTCTTCCAGAGCTACGCGCTCTTCCCGCACCTCGACATCTACGAGAACGTCGCCTTCGGCCTGCGCCGCCGCGGAATCAAGTCCGTCAAGAAGCAGGTCGGCGACATGCTCGACCTCGTCCAGCTCGGCGACTACGCCCGCCGCAAGCCCCACCAGCTCTCCGGCGGCCAGCAGCAGCGCGTCGCCGTCGCCCGCGCCCTGATCAACCACCCCCAAGTGCTGCTGCTCGACGAGCCCCTCGGCGCCCTCGACCTCAAGCTGCGCCGGCAGATGCAGCTGGAGCTCAAGCGCATCCAGACCGAGGTCGGGATCACCTTCATCCACGTCACCCACGACCAGGAGGAGGCCATGACCATGGCCGACACGGTCGCGGTCATGAACGCCGGACGGGTCGAGCAGCTCGGCGCCCCCGCCGACCTCTACGAGACCCCCCGCACCACCTTCGTCGCCAACTTCCTCGGCACCTCGAACCTCATCACCGCCGAGGTCCTCGACGCCTCCGGCGAGACCCTCGTCCTGCGCGCCGCGGATACCAAACTCGCCCTGCCCCGGGCGCGATGTACCACCGCCCCCCGTGCGGGCGGGAAGCTCCTCGTCGGCATACGGCCGGAGAAGATCACCCTGACGCACGCCGACGACGCCGGCACCATCCCTGAGGGGCGCAACCGCGTCCACGGCCGCATCACCGCGTCCAGCTTCATCGGAGTCTCCACCCAGTACCTCGTCGACAGCCCCGTGGCCTCGGGCCTGTCGGTCTACGAGCAGAACATCGAGCGCGACAGCCGCCTCGCTCCGGGCACCGACGTCGTCCTGCACTGGAACCCCGGGCACAGCTTCGGCCTGGACGCCGCGCAGAGCATCGAGGCGGGCACGGACGCGGGGGAGGGCACCTGATGGCACTCGTCACCGACCAGCCCCCCGCGGCCCCCGCGCCGCCCCTCCGCACCGCCGCACGGGGCAGGAAGCTCACTCCGTACTGGCTCCTGCTCCCCGGCATCCTGTGGCTGCTCGTCTTCTTCGCCGCCCCGCTCGTCTACCAGGCCTCCACCTCGGTACAGACCGGATCGCTCGAAGAGGGCTTCGACGTCACCTGGCACTTCGCCACGTACTGGGACGCGCTGACCGAGTACTACCCCCAGTTCCTGCGCTCCGTCGCCTACGCCGCGACCGCGACGGCGCTCTGCCTCGCCCTCGGCTACCCGCTGGCTTACCTCATCGCCTTCAAGGCCGGCCGGTGGCGCAACGTCCTGATGATCCTCGTCATCGCGCCGTTCTTCACCAGCTTCCTCATCCGCACCCTCGCCTGGAAGACGATCCTCTCCGACGGCGGCCCCGTCGTCTCCGCCCTCGCGAGCCTGCACGTCCTCGACGTCACCAGCGCCCTCGGGGTCACCGACGGGCACCGCGTGCTCGCCACGCCCCTCGCCGTCGTCTGCGGCCTGACCTACAACTTCCTGCCGTTCATGATCCTGCCGCTGTACACGTCCCTGGAGCGCATCGACGCGCGGCTGCACGAGGCGGCCGGCGACCTCTACGCGCGCCCGCTGACGACCTTCCGCAAGGTGACCTTCCCGCTGTCCATGCCCGGCGTCGTCGCCGGCACGCTGCTCACCTTTATCCCCGCCACGGGCGACTACATCAACGCCGAGCTGCTCGGCTCCACCGACCAGAAGATGATCGGCAACGTCATCCAGTCCCAGTTCCTGCGCGTCCTGGACTACCCGACCGCCGCCGCCCTGTCCTTCATCCTCATGGCCGCCATCCTCGCCATGGTCACCGTCTACATCCGCAAGTCCGGGACGGAGGACCTGGTCTGATGACTGCTACGCCCGCCCGCCGGACCGTCCTCTCCAGCCGCCCCGTGCGGTGGCTCCGCCGCAACCTCGTCGTGCTCGCGGGGCTGGCCACACTGGCCTACCTCGTGCTGCCCAACGTCGTCGTCACCGTCTTCTCGTTCAACAAGCCCAACGGCCGCTTCAACTACGAGTGGCAGCGCTTCTCCACCGACGCCTGGACCGACCCGTGCGGCGTCGCCGACCTGTGCGGCTCCCTCTCGCTCAGCTTGCAGATCGCCGTCTGGGCGACCGTGGGCGCCACCGTCCTGGGCACGGCGCTCGCCTTCGCGCTCGCCCGCTACCGTTTCCGCGCCCGGTCCTCCGTCAGCACCCTGATCTTCCTGCCGATGGCCATGCCCGAGGTCGTCATGGCCGCCTCGCTGGCCACCCTCTTCCTCAACATGGGCGTCACCTTCGGCTTCTGGACCATCCTGATCGCCCACATCACGTTCTGCCTGAGCTTCGTGGTGACGGCCGTCAAGGCCCGGGTGATGTCCATGGACCCCCGGCTCGAACAAGCCGCCCAGGACCTCTACGCCACCCCGCTGCAGACCTTCCTGCGGGTCACCCTCCCGATCGCCGCCCCGGGCATCGTGGCGGGCGCCCTGCTCTCCTTCGCCCTGTCCTTCGACGACTTCATCATCACCAACTTCAACTCCGGCTCGACTGTGACCTTCCCCATGTTCGTCTGGGGATCCGCACAACGGGGCACACCCGTTCAAATCAATGTCATCGGAACGGCGATGTTCGCCGTCGCCGTGCTGTGCGTCCTCGTCGGTCAGCTGATCGGCGGGCGCCGAAAAAGGAGCTGAGAACATGGCCGCTCGTGCCATGAACCCTGTCCAAGCACTTTCCGACGCCGCTTTCCGGCCCTACTGGCTCGACGACCCCTCCCGGCCGGAGGCGCTCCCGGCGCTCGTCGGCGACGAGCACTGCGACCTGCTCGTCGTCGGCGGCGGATACTCCGGGCTGTGGACCGCGCTCCTCGCCAAGGAGCGCGACCCCGGCCGGGACGTCGTCCTCATCGAGGCCCAGGAGACCGGCTGGGCCGCCTCCGGCCGCAACGGCGGCTTCTGCTCCGCCTCCCTGACCCACGGCTGGGCCAACGGGGCGGCACGCTGGCCGGACGAGCTCACCACGCTGCACAAGCTCGGCCTGCAGAACCTCGACGACATCGAGGCCACCCTCGCCCGCCACGGCATCGACTGCGACTTCGAGCGCACCGGCGAGATCGACATCGCCACCGCCCCGCACCAGGTGCACGAGTTGCAGGAGGCCGCGGAGGAGCTCGAGGCACTCGGCATCACCGGGTACGAATACCTCGACCGGGAGGCCCTGCGCGCCGAGGTCCGCTCCCCGACCTTCCTCGCCGGCCTCTGGGACCGGGACGGGGTGGCGATGCTGCACCCCGCCCGGCTCGCATGGGGCCTCAAGCGCGCCTGCACGGAGCTCGGCGTGCGCATCTACGAGCACACGCCGGGCACCGAACTGTCCTCCCGCGCCGCCGGCATCGCCGTACGCACCCCCTACGGGCGCGTCTACGCCCGGCACGCCGCGCTCGGCACCAACGCCTTCCCCTCGCTCGTCAAGCGCGTCCGCCCGTACATCGCCCCCGTCTACGACTACGCGCTCATGACGGAGCCCCTGAACGCCGGACAGCTCGATGCCATCGGCTGGAAGGGACGGCAGGGACTGGGAGACGCCGCCAACCACTTCCACTACTTCCGCATCACGCCCGACCACCGCATCCTGTGGGGCGGTTACGACATCGTCTACCACTACGGGGGCGGCGTCCGGGCGGAGTACGACCACCACCCGGCCACGTACCAGAAGCTCGCCGAGCACTTCTTCCGCTGCTTCCCCCAGCTCGAAGGCGTGCGCTTCACCCACACCTGGGGCGGCGCCATCGACACCTGCTCGCGCTTCTCCGCCTTCTTCGGCACGGCGCACGGCGGCAAGGTCGCCTACGCCCTCGGCTACACGGGCCTGGGCGTCGGCTCCACCCGCTTCGGGGCCGACGTCATGCTCGACCTGCTCTCCGGGGAGCGCACGGAGCGGACAGAGCTGGAGATGGTGCGCAGCAAGCCGCTGCCGTTCCCGCCCGAGCCGGTGCGCTCCATGGGCATCGGTATCACCCAGTGGTCGATGACGAAGGCCGACGAAAACGGCGGCCGCCGCAACCTGTGGCTGAAGGCCATGGACAAGGTGGGCCTGGGGTTCGACAGCTGAGGGCGGGCGGGGGCCTCGCGTCTCGTGCCTGGTGCAGGCCCCATGCCGGGCCCCATGCTCCGGCCCCGTGCAGGCGGCGGGCCCGCCCCATGCGCCCTCGGGGCGCACGGGGGCGCGCCGTCCTGCGGACAGTGAACCCTTCACCCCCGGTCGGACCCGGAAACCGTGTAATGATCCG
Organism: Streptomyces sp. KLMMK; assembly: GCF_036961605.1. Taxonomy (NCBI): domain Bacteria; kingdom Bacillati; phylum Actinomycetota; class Actinomycetes; order Kitasatosporales; family Streptomycetaceae; genus Streptomyces; species Streptomyces sp. KLMMK. Next base: position 3,255 of record NZ_JBAMDC010000091.1, on the reverse strand, counting down.
CGCTCCGCGGCCTCTCCATCCGTGAACGCAGGACGAGCGAACACGGAACGGAGGCACCGCCATGAGTGACGACGCGGAGAAGCGGAGCGCGATGGAGTGGCTGGCGAGGGCCGCACCCGACCCCGGGACCTGCCGGTGGGAGTGGGAGCGCAACCCCCTCGGGGTGGCACTGTTGCCCGCCGGCAGGCTTTGGGACGTTCTCATCCTCCCCAGCGAGCTGGGCCGCCCCACGCTGGAGGTCCTCACCCGCTGCACAGCACGGGTCGGTCCCGTCCTGGCCGACTTCGGCGACTGCCGCATGGGCTTCTTCGTCCCCCCGGGCACTGCCGCGAGGTGGTTCGCCACGGGCGTACGGGCCGCCGGGGCCGGCAGCTGGGTCGTCGTCCCTCACCCGGGGCGGGCGGCTTCGGGCGTCCGCTGGGTGGTGCCGCCCGACGGCGACGGCACGCTCACCGATCCGGCACTGCTGGAACTGTCGATGCACGAGGCCGCCGCGGACCTGGCCGGTGGACAGGAAGGGTGAGGGCCCGTGCCAGCCCCCACAACAGCACGCCCGACAGGCACCACGCGCCCACCACATCCAGCGGCCAGTGATAGCCACACCGCACCAGGCCGACCGCGACGCCTGCGTTCAGGAGGATGTACGCCACGGCTGCCCACGCGCGTGCGCGCGCGTGCCGGTTGCGGGGCCTCATGCCGTCGGGTTCCGCATGGGGCGGCGCATCGGCAGGGGCGGCGGCATGGGGCAGCGAGCGGGCAGGCTCCGCATGGGGCGGCGTCACGGAGGCACCGGCATGGGGCGGCGTGCGGAACGAGTCGGCACGGGGCGCCAGAAGCAGCAGCACAGCCGCCCCGTATGCGACGGCGGCGGTGGCTGTATGCCCTGAAGGGAAGAAGCCGTCGTGCGCCCCGGTCGCCGCCATGGCCGGGGGCCCCGTGCGGCCGATCCAGGACTTCACCGGTACGACGACGGCCGGTACGGCCGCCATGGCGAGGGCTGCCCACAGCGGCGGCACCCACGGCCTGGGGCCGCGGCGGCGCAGCAGTGCTGACACGGCCATGGCCACGACCAGCACGGGCACCGCGACCGATGCGTTGCCGAGGTCGGCGAGGAATTGCGCGGCTGCGCCGGGGAACGAGGAGCCGGACACCGTACGGCCGAGGTCCTCGTCGAGCGTCCGCACGGGGCCGCGCGCCGCGACCTGCCAGGTGACCAGAGCGAAGAGCAGCGCACAGAACGCCGGGAAGAGCCCGCGCACGAGGCGGCGGGACCGTGCCGGCGGCCCCGGAACAGGGGGGGAGGTTCCGAGGCCGCCGTGAGGACCGGGGTGCCGCGCGCCCCGGGGGGTATGGGGCGGGCGGCCATCCGATCGGTGAGGATGTCCGGAGCGCAGGGCTCCAGTGGTGTGCGCGAAGGCACGGCCGGGTCGGCACTGGGGAAGTACCGGCTCGGCTCCGTCCGCAGTCCCCTGCGGACGAGGTGTTTCTCTCATCTGCAGAAACCGTACGGCAGGGCGGGCGGTCCGGACAGCCGGATCACTCGTCCACCACCCGCTCCGCACAGGTTCTTCACCCGCAACCCCCCTCACCGGCGGCTACAGGCGGGCGAAAGCGGCCTCGATGATGTCCAGGCCCTCGTTGAGCAGGTCCTCGCCGATGACCAGCGGCGGCAGGAAGCGCAGCACGTTGCCGTACGTGCCGCAGGTGAGCACGAGCAGGCCCTCCGCGTGGCAGGCCTTGGCGAGCGCGCCGGCGGCCTCCGGGTTGGGGTCCTTGCTGCCGGACTTCACCAGCTCGATCGCGATCATGGCGCCGCGGCCGCGGATGTCGCCGATGATGTCGAACTTCTCCTGCATGCCGGAGAGGCGGTCCTTCATGACCTCCTCGATGCGCTTGGCCTTCGCGTTGAGGTCCAGCTCGCGCATGGTCTCGATCGCGCCGAGCGCCGCCGCACAGGCCACCGGGTTGCCGCCGTAGGTGCCGCCCAGGCCGCCCGCGTGCGCCGCGTCCATGATCTCGGCGCGGCCGGTGACGGCGGCGAGCGGCAGGCCGCCCGCGATGCCCTTGGCCGTCGTGATCAGGTCGGGGACGACGCCCTCGTCCTCGCACGCGAACCACTGGCCCGTGCGGCAGAAGCCGGACTGGATCTCGTCCGCGACGAAGACGATGCCGTTGTCCTTCGCGAACTGCGCGATGCGCGGCAGGAAGCCCTTGGCCGGCTCGATGAAGCCGCCCTCGCCGAGCACCGGCTCGATGATGATCGCGGCGATGTTGTCGGCGCCGACCTGCTTGGTCATGGCGTCGATGGCCTGGGCCGCGGCCTCCTCGGCGCAGTTCTCCGGGCCGGTGGGCCAGCGGTAGCCGTAGGCCACCGGCACGCGGTAGACCTCGGGGGCGAACGGGCCGAAGCCGTGCTTGTACGGCATGTTCTTGGCGGTGAGCGCCATCGTCAGGTTCGTACGGCCGTGGTAGCCGTGGTCGAAGACGACGACGGCCTGGCGCTTGGTGTACGAGCGGGCGATCTTGACCGCGTTCTCGACGGCCTCGGCGCCCGAGTTGAACAGCGCGGACTTCTTGGCGTGGTCACCCGGCGTCAGCTCGGCGAGCTGCTCGCAGACCTCCACGTAGCCCTCGTAGGGCGTCACCATGAAACAGGTGTGGGTGAAGTCGGCGAGCTGCGCGGTGGCGCGGCGCACCACGGCCTCGGCGGAGCTGCCGACGGAGGTTACGGCGATGCCGGAGCCGAAGTCGATCAGGGAGTTGCCGTCCACGTCCTCGATCACGCCGCCGCCGGCGCGCTTGGTGAACACCGGCAGCGTCAGGCCAACGCCACCTGCGACCGCAGCGTTCTTCCGGGCCAGCAGCTCCTGCGACTTCGGGCCGGGGATCGCGGTGACGATGCGGCGCTCCTGGGGGAGGGCCGGGCCTCCGGTCAGTTCGGTCATGAGGTGCTCCAGGGGGAGAGAACGGGCTTCCAACGGACTTTTAGTCGCAGGCTAGGGGCGGGAGCGGGGGTCGGGCATGTTCCGTTCGGGAGAAGTGGGCGCGTCGCGTTGTCCGTACCGGACATGGCGGGGCGTGACAGGGCGTGACGGGTCCGTCAGCGCGTTCCTCGGGTGATCATGCGCTCGGCATGGCCGGGGACGCTGAACTCGCCCCGGCCGACCACTAGATTGAGCGGCGGCGCGCACTCAGACGAGAAAGCCAGAAGTCGGCCGGCGGGGGGCGAGGGGCAGCGATGGAGCACGAGGGCAC
>NZ_JBAMDC010000090.1:0-20834 GCF_036961605.1 Streptomyces sp. KLMMK | reverse complement strand
CCGCCCAGTGCCGCACGACGGGCCGCCCGAAGTCCCGGACGACGCCCTCGAACCCGCCGCCGCCGACGAGGAAGTGGCTCATCGCCGCGGTGTCGTTCCACAGGTAGAACGGTGCGTACTGGTTCACGGGCGAACCGTCCACGCCGCGCTCGCGGATGACGTAGGCCTTCAGGGCCATGCCGGCGCGGTCGTCGAGGGCGTGGCCGCGCGTGGCGACGCGGTCGCGGATGATCCCCATGTCGTAGTCGGCGGGGAGGGTGATCTCGTACTGCTTCGCGTACACGGTGCGTTGTGCCTTTCGCGTGCTCAGGCTAGGGGGCCGGACGGGTAGCAGGCATCGGTGACGGGTTCGCCGCGCTCGGCCTCGGTGCCGTCCGCAGCGGCCGTCAGGACGGCCAGGTGGGTCATGGAGGTCGTGGGCCCGGCGCCGTGCCAGTGCCACTCGCCGGGTGCGATGACGACCCGGTCGCCGGCCCGTACGACCTCGACGGGCCCGCCCCGGCGCTGCATCAGCCCGGTGCCTTCGGTGACGTGGAGGACCTGGCCCCCGGGGTGGCGGTGCCAGTGGGTGCGGCTGCCGGGCTCGAAGCGGACGTCGTCGATGCGCAGCCGCGAGGTGTCCCCTGCGGCGGCGACGGACGTGACGCGGACGGTTCCGGTGGCCCACTCGGGCGAGGCGGTGCAGGTGGCGGGCGGGTCGCGGTGGATCAGCATGCGGTGCGCTCCTGGAGGGTGGCGGATCAGGCGGACTGCGCGGCGAGAAGTCCGAGCACCCCGTCGACGGCCTGCTCGAAGGGCGCCGTCGAACCGGCGGCGCGGGCCAGGACGTAGCCGCCCTGGAGGACGGCGACGACGGTCGCGGCGGTGGCCGCCGGGTCGAGGCCCGCGGACAGCTCGCCGCGCGCGACGCCCTCCGCGAGCACCTCGGCGAGCCGGCCCCGCAGCCACACGAACGTCTCGTCCACCGGCGCCCGCAGCGCGGCGTCGGCCATCACGTCCGGATCCTGCGTCAGCCGCCCGACGGGGCACCCCTTGAGGACGTCGCGCTCGCGCCGCAGATAGGCGGTGATCCGCTCCACGGCGGTGCCCGGCCCGCCGAGCTGCTGCTCGGCCTTGCCGCGCATCTCCTGCGCCGTCCGCCGGATCGCGGCCAGCGCGAGGCCGGGCTTGCCGCTGAAGTGGTGGTACATGCTGCCCTGCCCGGCTCCGGCGCGCTGCTGGATGGCCTTGGGGCTGGTGCCGATGTAACCGCGCTCCCACAGCAGCTCGCGGGTGCTCTCGATGAGGCGTTCCGAGGTGTCCGAGGTGTCCGAGGTGCTCATGGAGCGAGTGTACATACTAGTAGGTACAGAAGATCGGCATCGTGGGCCGGGCGCGGGTGAAGGGGGCGCAGGTGAAGGGGCCACGGGAAAGGGGCCGGCGTAAACGCCGGCCCCTCCCTTCGCGCCCGCTCCGTCAGGAGCCCAGCACCGCCCGCAGCTGGTCCAGGCCCCAGTCCAGGTCCTCCTTGCTGATCACCAGCGGCGGGGCGATCCGGATCGTGGACCCGTGGGTGTCCTTCACCAGCACGCGCCGCTCCATCAGCCGCTCCGAGATCTGCCGGCCCGTGCCGTGCGACGGGGCGATGTCGATGCCCGCCCACAGGCCGCGCCCGCGCACCGCCTCCACGGCGCCGCCGCCCACCAGGAGGCCCAGCTCCTGGTGGAGGTGCTCGCCGAGCTCCGTGGCCCGCTGCTGGAACTCGCCGGACTTCAGCATCGTGATGACCTCCAGCGCCACCGCGCAGGCCAGCGGGTTCCCGCCGAACGTCGAGCCGTGCTCGCCGGGCCGGTAGACGCCGAGGACCTCCCGGGAGGCCACCACGGCGGACACCGGCACCACGCCGCCGCCCAGCGCCTTGCCCAGCACGTACATGTCGGGGACGACGTCCTCGTGGTCGCAGGCGAACGTTCTGCCGGTGCGGCCCAGCCCGGACTGGATCTCGTCCGCGATGAACAGCACCCCGCGCTCGGCGGTCAGCCGCCGCACGCCCGGCAGGTAGCCGGCCGGCGGCACGAGCACGCCCGCCTCGCCCTGGATCGGCTCCAGCAGCACGGCGACCGTGTGGTCGTCCACGGCCTCCTCCAGCGCGGCCAGATCGCCGTAGGGGACGATCTCGAAGCCCGGCGTGTACGGGCCGTAGTCCGCCCGGGCCTCCTCGTCCGTCGAGAAGCTGATGATCGTGGTGGTGCGGCCGTGGAAGTTGTTGCCCGCCACGACGATCTTCGCCTGGCCGTCCGGCACGCCCTTGACCTTGTACCCCCACTTGCGGGCGGTCTTCACGGCCGTCTCGACCGCCTCCGCGCCCGTGTTCATGGGCAGCACCATGTCCTTGCCGCACAGCGCGGCGAGCTCGGTGCAGAACTCGGCGAAGCGGTCGTGGTGGAAGGCGCGCGAGGTCAGCGTCACCCGATCGAGCTGCGCCTTCGCGGCGTTGATCAGACGCCGGTTGCCGTGGCCGAAGTTGAGCGCGGAGTACCCGGCGAGCATGTCGAGATAGCGCCGCCCCTCGACGTCCGTCATCCAGGCGCCCTCCGCGTACGCGACGACGACCGGCAACGGATGGTAGTTGTGCGCGCTGTGGGCCTCGGCGGCGGCGATGCTGCGTTCCGTGGAAGTCACCGTGTGCTCCGTTCGTGTACGGGCATGCGTGTGCGGGCATTGCTGTGCCCCCTGTTCCACCTTTCTACTACTCACGGCCCCACCGTCGGACGGAGTCGGGCAGCGCACCTGAGAGAATGTGCGCATGGCCCTCGATCGACCGCGCGCTCTCTCCGGTATCCAGCCCACCGCAGGCTCGTTCCACCTGGGGAACTACCTCGGTGCCGTCCGCCAGTACGTGGCCCTGCAGGAGACCCACGACGCCTTCTACATGGTGGTCGACCTGCACGCGATCACCGTGCCGCAGGACCCGAAGGAGCTGCGGGCCAACACCCGCCTCGCCGCGGCCCAGCTGCTCGCCGCCGGTCTCGACCCGGAGCGCTGCACCCTCTTCGTGCAGAGCCACGTCCCCGAGCACGCCCAGCTCGGCTGGGTGATGAACTGCCTCACCGGCTTCGGCGAGGCCTCGCGGATGACCCAGTTCAAGGACAAGTCCGCCAAGCAGGGCGCCGGGGCCACCACGGTCGGCCTGTTCACGTACCCGATCCTCCAGGTCGCCGACATCCTCCTCTACCAGGCGGACGCCGTCCCGGTGGGCGAGGACCAGCGCCAGCACATCGAGCTCACGCGCGACCTGGCCGAGCGCTTCAACGGCCGCTTCGGCGACACCTTCACCCTCCCGGCCGCGCACATCGTCCGCGAGACCGCGAAGATCTACGACCTGCAGGACCCGTCGGCGAAGATGAGCAAGTCGACGGCGAACCCCAAGGGCCTGATCAACCTCCTCGACGAGCCCAAGGTCTCCGCCAAGAAGATCAAGAGCGCGGTCACCGACACCGACACGGTGATCCGCTTCGACCCGGAGAACAAGCCCGGCGTCAGCAATCTGCTCACCATCTACGCCACGCTCACCGGTACGGGAATGGCGGATCTGGAGCAGAAGTACGAGGGCAAGGGCTACGGTGCGCTCAAGACCGACCTCGCCGAGGTCATGGTGGACTGGGTGACGCCCTTCCGCGCCCGCACGCAGGAATATCTCGACGACCCGGAGACGCTGGACTCTGTCCTGGCGAAGGGCGCCGAGAAGGCCCGCGCGGTCGCGGCGGAGACGCTCGCCCAGGCGTACGACAAGGTGGGCTTCCTGCCCGCCAAGCACTGAGGGCGGCCGGGCCACCGGAAGCGCTCCGGGCCCCTGGTCCCGGCCCGTACGGGACCAGGAGCTCTGGCACGGGGTGCGGCACAGCCGTCACACTGGCCACGGGGACATACAGGAGCACAGGAGGGAGAACGCAATGGGGACCGTAACGCTCGGCGTTTCGATCGCGGTCCCGGAGCCGTACGGCAGCTTCCTCCAGAAGCGCCGCGAGGGCTTCGGGGACCCGCACGCGCACGGCATCCCCACCCACGTCACCCTGCTGCCGCCCACCGAGGTCGACACCTCGTCCCTGCCCGCGATCGAGGAGCACCTGGCCCGGGTCGCCGCCGAGGGCCGGGCATTCCCCATGCGCCTGTCCGGCACCGGCACCTTCCGCCCCCTCTCGCCCGTCGTCTACGTCAACGTGGTCGAGGGCTCCGCCTCCTGCGCCTGGCTGCAGAAGCGCATCCGGGACGCCTCCGGGCCCGTCGCCCGCGAGCTGCAGTTCCCGTACCACCCGCACGTCACCGTCGCCCACGGCATCGCCGAGGAGGCCATGGACCGGGCCTACGAGGAGCTCGCCGGCTTCCGGGCCGCCTGGACGATCGACTCCTTCGCCCTCTACGAGCAGGGCGAGGACGGCGTGTGGCGCCTGGAGCGCGAGTATCCGTTCGGGGAGGGGGAGGGGACGGCGCCGGCCGTCCCCCAGCAGACCGGCGTACGACCCCCCGCGCCTTCGCGTTAGCGCAGCTCGGCGCGGGCGTATCCGCCCGTCCGGGTGGTAGACGTACGCCATGGAATGGCTGACGCGGCTCCCCGGCATCGGGCCCCTGATCACCCGCCTCATGCGGACCCACGCGTGGCGCTCGTACGAGACCCTGGACCGGGTGAAGTGGACCAGGCTCGCCGCCGCCATCACCTTCACCAGCTTCGTGGCCCTCTTCCCCCTGCTCACCGTGGGGGCCGCCGTCGGCGCGGCCCTGCTCAGCGAGGAGCAGATGCGGGACCTGGAGCGGCGCCTCGCCGAGCAGGTGCCCGGCATCTCCGGCCAGCTCGACCTCAGCAGCCTCGTCGACAACGCCGGCACGGTCGGAATCGTGGCCGGAGCGCTGCTCCTGCTCACCGGCGTCAGCTGGATCGGCTCGCTGCGGGAGTGCCTGCGCGCGGTCTGGGAGAAGGAGGAGAGCCCCGGGAACCCCGTCCTGCTCCGGCTCAAGGACGGGGGGCTGCTCCTCGGCCTCGGCGGCGTCGCGCTGCTCTCGCTGGGCTGCTCCGCCTTCGCGTCGGCGGCCGTGGACTGGGTGGCCACCAGGACCGGGCTGGACGGCATCGGCGCGCTGCTGACCGCGGCCGGCTTCTGCATCGCCGTCCTCGCCGACTTCCTGCTGATGCTCTACGTGCTCTCCCGGCTGCCCGGCGTCCTGCCCCCGCGGCGCCGCCTCGTCGTCGGCGCGCTCCTCGGGGCGGTCGGCCTGGAGCTGCTGAAACTGCTGCTCGGCGGCTATCTGCGGGGCGTGGCGGCGAAGAGCATGTACGGGGCCTTCGGCACGCCCGTCGCCCTGCTGCTGTGGATCAACTTCATGGCGAAGCTGGTGCTGTTCTGCGCGGCCTGGACGGCCACGCAGACGCCGGGCGAGCCGCCCCGGGAAAAGGACCTCATGGAGGACTGAGGCCGGTCCGGCGGAACACGGAACCGCCGGACCGGCAACGTACCGCCTACCCCTTCGGCCGCGGCCAGCGGCGGTGCACCACGAACGCTCCGGCGGCCAGCGCCACCAGCGCCCCGCCCGTGATCCCCACGGCCGTCCACATCCCGCCGGAGCCCGCGCTCGCCACCGACGCCTGTGTGCTGCTCCCGGCCTTGCCGGCGCCGTCCTTGCCGCCCGCGGCGCCTCCCTTCGGGGGAACCAGCATGCCGACCGGCTTGACGTGCCCGGCCGCCTCGAAGCCCCAGTCCAGCAGCCGCGCGGTCTCCTTGTAGACCTCGTACTGCTCCTGGATCTCCGGGTTCATCACCGTCACCAGAAGCTTGCGCCCCTCGTGCTGGGCGACGCCCGTGAAGGTGTTGCCCGCGTTGGTGGTCGAGCCGTTCTTCACCCCGGCCATGCCCTTGTACGGCATGCCGTTGGGCATGCCCTCGCCCGTCAGCAGCCGGTTGGTGTTGACGATGCCGAAGCTCTCGCGCGGCTTGCCCGGCTTCTCCTCGCCGGGGAACTGCGCCGACACCGTCGAGCAGTACTCCCGGAAGTCCGCCTTCTGCAGCCCCGAACGGGCGAACAGCGTCAGGTCGTACGCGCTGGAGACCTGCTCGTCCGCGTCGTAGCCGTCGGGGGTGACCACGTGGGTGTCCAGCGCCTGCAGATCCTCGGCGTGCGCCTGCATGTCCTTCACGGTCTTCGGGATCCCTCCGTTCATGGACGCGAGGACGCGCACCGCATCGTTGCCCGAGCGCAGGAACACGCCCAGCCACAGGTCGTGGACGCTGTACGAGGACCCCTCCTTCACCCCCACGGCGCTGCTGCCCGTGCCCATGCCCTCCAGGTCGGAGGGCTCGACCCGGTGCGTCTTCGTCCGGGGCAGCTTCGGCAGCACCGTGTCGGCGAAGAGCATCTTCAGCGTGGAGGCGGGCGGCAGCTGCCAGTGCGCGTTGTTCGCGGCGAGGATCTCGCCCGACTCCGCGTCCGCCACGAGCCAGGAACGCCCGCTGAGATCCTTGGGCAGCTGCGGCGCGCCCGGGCCGAGCTGCACCTGCGGGCCCGGCCGGCCCAGCATCTCGCCGCCCACGGTGGACATCCGGGCGGGCGGCCTGCGGGGCGCGCCCCGGCCGATGCCCTTGCCGTCGTCCTCCACGGAGGTCGCGCCCCCGGGCGCCCGGACGCCCGAGGGGCTGGGGCTCACGCTCGGACGGCTCGGGGTCGGCGAGGGCGTGGGTTCGGCAAGGGCGGGGGCGGCGGTCGTCAACGGGACGATCAGAGAGGCGGCGGCCGCGAGCGCGGCCCCGTGACGTCGTCGCGTCGCGGCGGCCCGCGTGGGGCGTGATGTCGTCGTCGGCACGTTCGTGAAACTACCCCGCCACCTGGGGGTTCCAGTCGCCGCCTCACTGGCTCGGATGACGGCCGGGGACCCGATAGGACTAGTGCGCTGACCCGAACGCATACTGAAACCCATGCCGAGCACTACGTCCGACGCCGCCCCCGCCGCGCCCGGGGCCTCCGCCGCCCCCGCCGTCCTCTCCCGTCCCGTCTCCTGGTTCCTGCTCGCCTTCGGCGCGTGGAGCTGGGTCATCTGGATCACCTTCGCGAAGAATCTGTGGAAGGACGGCAGCGGACTCGCCTTCGACGACGCGGGCGACCCGACCGCGTACTTCTGGGTGCACCTCGCGCTCGCCATCACCTCGTTTCTTCTGGGGACGGCCGTGGGGCTGATCGGGTTGCGCGGCGTCAGGGCGCTGCGGCGCACGTCATAGGGGCCCGCCGGCGTGCCGGGCCGTCAGAGCCGCCCCAGCTCCCACAGGCGCCACTGCCCGGTCCCGTCGGAGAGGTACTGCGTGCCCGAGACGGACGCGCTGCTCAGCACGTAGTCCTTCTTCTGCCACAGGGGCAGCACGGGGACGTCCTGCGCGATGAGGTCCTGGATGGCCCGGAAGTCCTTCGAGACCCCGCTGCGCCGGGAGCTGTCCTGCGTGGCGCCGATGAGCTGCTCCACCTTCGGGTTGGCGTAGCCCGTGCGGAAGGAGGAGGACCGGCCCACGAGCGGGGTGGTGAAGTTGTCCGGGTCGGGGAAGTCGGCCAGCCAGCCGACGCAGTACGCGTCGTAGGCGCCCCGTGCGTAGCCCTTCCGGAACTCCGTCCACTCCACGTTCCGCGTGGTCACCTCGAACAGCCCGGTGCTCTCCAGCTGCCGCTCGACCAGCGCCGCCTCCTCGTCCGTGGCGGCACCCTGCGAGTAGGCGAGGGTGAAGCGGACGGGGGTGGTGATGCCGGCGCGGCTCAGGAGGGAGCGTGCGGACTCGGGGTCCGGCTGGGGGTAGAGGTCGAAGAACGACGTGGTGTGGCCGGTGAGGCCCTGGGGGATGAGGGAGTACAGCGGTTCGACGGTGCGGTGGTGGACGTCGCGCGCGAGGGCCTCGCGGTCGATGACGGCGGCGATGGCCCGGCGGACCGGTAACTGCTTCAGCGGCGAGCCGTCGCGCAGGTTGAAGAACATCGAGCGGGTCTCGGCGCCGGCGCTCTCCATCAGCTTCACCCCGGTGTCGGACAGGGAGTGCGCGGCGATCTCGGACGGCGGCATCAGGCGTCCGGCGACGTCGAGGGAGCGCTGCTTCCACGCCTTGCTCATCGTGGCCGAGTCCCGGAAGTAGCGCACGGTCACCTCGCCGCCCCGGTGCTTCACGGCGCCCTGGTAGTTCTTGTTGGGCCGCAGCTCGGCCACGGAGCGCGGGCGGTAGCTCTTGAGGGCGTACGGGCCGGAGCCGTCGGCCTCGGTGCCGGTGCGCAGCCTGTCGGCCGGGTAGCGCGAGCTGTCGACGATGGCGCCGGCGCCGGTGGCTATCTTGAACGGGAAGGTGGCGTCCGGGACCCGCAGCCGGAAGGTCACCGACCGTCCGGCGGTGCCGACGGACTCCAGGGTGTCCAGCAGCGACTGCGGACCCTGGGGCGACTTGATCCGCAGGATCCGGTCGAAGGAGAACTTCACGTCGTCGGCGGTCAGTTCGCGCCCGTTGCCGAACTTCAGGCCCTCGCGGAGCTCGCACCGGTACGTGCGTAAGTCCTTCCCCTGGAAGTCGCACCGGTCGGCCGCGTCCGGCACGGGGGTGCCCGTGCCGGGGGAGTAGGTCAGCAATGACTGATAGAGGTTGCTGAACAGCGCCCAGGAGCCCGCGTCGTAGGCACCGGCGGGGTCGAGGGAGGTGACGGCGTCCGTGGTGCCGACGGTGATCGGTCCCTGGTCGTCGTCCCCCGGCGAGACCAGCTGACACCCTCCCGCCCCGCCCGCCAACAGCACCGCGGCCACCACGGCCGCCCCCGCCCGAAGCCCACGCATCCCCGCGCCCCCTCCGCCCAGTGATGCGCCTCACTCAAACACAGGAACGGCCGTACGTCAGGAAAATCGGCCAAGTGATCGTCAGAGTTCCCTGCGGGCAAGGAAGTCGAGGATCAGCTTCTCCCACTCGCGCGGCTTCTCGGCCATCGGGATGTGGCCCGCCTCGATCTCCGCGTACTCCGCTCCGGGTATCGCGTCCGCCAGGAGGCGGGAGTTGGCGGGGGAGACGAGGGTGTCCTGCAGGGTGGCTATCACCAGGGTCGGGACGGAGATCCCGGCCAGGTGGGGCCGGGTGTCGGCGGTCGCCACCACGGCGGCCTGCTCGGCGGCCCCGGCCGGGACGCCCGCGGCGATCAGGTCCAGGAAGGCCGGCACGTGCTCGGCGGGCACGGCGTTGTAGAAGTCCTCGCCGAAGCCGGACAGGGCGACGAACCGGGCGAAGGCCTTGACGTCGCCGTCCGCGAGGAAGTGCTGCCAGAGGTCCAGCGAGGCCAGCGTCCGGTTGTCCGGGCGGGCCAGACCGGCCGTCAGGACCAGCCCGCGCACCCGGTCCGGGTAGCGGGCCGCCGTCCGGACGGACACCAGGGTGCCCAGCGAGTAGCCGAGGAGGGTGAAGGTGTCGAGGCCCGCCGCGTCGGCGGCGGCCACGATCCCGTCCACGAGGCCGTCCAGGGTCAGCCGCTCCGCGCGGGGCGTCGCACCGGAGCCGGGGTAGTCGGGGGCCACCACGGTGTGGTGCTCGGCGAGGGCCGGGAGGATCGGTGCGTAGTTGCCCTCGATGCTGCCGCCCGCGCCGTGCGCGAGGAGGATGCCGGGGCCGGAGCCGGTGACGGTGGTGGCGAATGCAGGAAGCTGTGTCATGGGCAAGAGGTTGCCGTATGACACCGGTGTCAGGGTCAAGTCCTGAGGGACGGTGCGTGCGGAAAAGGCCGGGGCCCGCCCCTCCCCGGGAGGGAGGAGCGGGCCCCGGCCGCAGCCCGGAAGCGGACCTCAGGTCAGAAGCGGCGCGTGATGAGCGCTCGCTTCACCTCCTGGATCGCCTTGGTGACCTCGATGCCACGCGGGCAGGCGTCCGTGCAGTTGAACGTCGTGCGGCAGCGCCACACGCCGTCCTTGTCGTTCAGGATCTCCAGGCGCTGCTCACCGGCCTCGTCGCGCGAGTCGAAGATGAAGCGGTGGGCGTTGACGATCGCCGCCGGGCCGAAGTACTGGCCGTCGTTCCAGAACACCGGGCACGAGGACGTGCACGCGGCGCACAGGATGCACTTGGTGGTGTCGTCGAAGCGCTCGCGGTCCTCGGCGGACTGCAGGCGCTCGCGCGTCGGCTCGTTGCCCTTGGTGATCAGGAAGGGCATCACGTCGCGGTAGGCCTGGAAGAACGGCTCCATGTCGACCACGAGGTCCTTCAGGACCGTGAGGCCCTTGATGGGCTCGACCGTGATCGGCTTCGACGGGTTGAGGTCCTTGATCAGCGTCTTGCACGCGAGGCGGTTCTTGCCGTTGATGCGCATCGCGTCGGAGCCGCAGATGCCGTGCGCGCAGGAGCGGCGGAACGTCAGCGAACCGTCGACGTCCCACTTGATCTTGTGGAGACCGTCGAGGACGCGCTCCTTGGGGTCGATGTCGACCTCGAAGTCCTGCCAGGTGACCTCGTCCGAGACCTCCGGGTTGAACCGGCGGACGCGGAAGGTGACCTTGATGTAGGGAGAGGCCGCGGAGTCGGCCTCGACCTTGTCGAGAGTCGCGGTGCTCATCAGTACTTACGCTCCATCGGCTGGTAGCGGGTCTGGACGACCGGCTTGTAGTCGAGGCGGATCGAGTCCTTGCCCTCCGCGTCGACCTCGCGGTACGCCATGGTGTGGCGCATGAAGTTGACGTCGTCGCGGTTGGGGTAGTCCTCGCGGTAGTGACCACCGCGGGACTCCTTGCGCGCGAGCGCGGACACGGCCATCACCTCGGCCAGGTCGAGCAGGTTGCCCAGCTCGATGGCCTCCAGCAGGTCGGTGTTGAAGCGCTTGCCCTTGTCCTGGACGGACACGTTCTTGTAGCGCTCGCGCAGCTCGGCGATCTTCTCGACGGCCGTCTTGATGGTCTGCTCGGTGCGGAAGACCATGACGTTGGCGTCCATGGTCTCCTGCAGCTCCTTGCGGAGCTCGGCGACCCGCTCCTTGCCGGTGGAGTTGCGCAGCCGCTCGACCTGCTCGGCCACGAGCTGTGCCGGGTTCTCCGGCAGCTCGACGTAGTCGGCCTTCGCCGAGTACTCCGCGGCGGCGATGCCCGCGCGGCGGCCGAAGACGTTGATGTCGAGCAGCGAGTTGGTGCCCAGGCGGTTGGCGCCGTGCACGGACACGCACGCGACCTCGCCGGCGGCGTAGAGGCCGGGGACGACGGTGTCGTTGTCGGCCAGCACCTCGCCCTCGACGTTGGTCGGGATGCCGCCCATGGCGTAGTGCGCGGTGGGCTGGATCGGGATCGGGTCCGTGTAGGGCTCGATGCCGAGGTAGGTGCGCGCGAACTCGGTGATGTCCGGGAGCTTGGCGTCCAGCTGCTCCGGCGGCAGGTGGGTGAGGTCGAGGTAGACGTGGTCGCCCTCGGGACCGCAGCCGCGGCCCTCGCGGATCTCCGTGTAGATGGAGCGCGAGACGACGTCACGGGACGCGAGGTCCTTCATGACCGGCGCGTACTTCTCCATGAAGCGCTCGCCGTCCTTGTTGCGGAGGATGCCGCCCTCACCGCGGGCGCCCTCCGTCAGCAGGATGCCCATGCGCCAGATGCCCGTCGGGTGGAACTGGAAGAACTCCATGTCCTCCAGCGGCAGGCCGCGGCGGTAGCAGGCCGCCTGGCCGTCGCCCGTGAGCGTGTGGGCGTTCGACGTCACCTTGAAGAACTTGCCGGTGCCGCCGGAGGCGTAGATGACCGCCTTCGCCTGGAAGATGTGGATCTCGCCGGTGGCCAGCTCGTAGGCGACCACGCCGGCCGACTTCTTGACGCCGTCGACCTCGGTGATCAGCTGGTCCAGGACGTAGAACTCGTTGAAGAACTCCACGCCCTCCTTGACGCAGTTCTGGTACAGCGTCTGGAGGATCATGTGGCCGGTGCGGTCCGCGGCGTAGCAGGACCGGCGGACCGGGGCCTCGCCGTGGTTGCGGCTGTGGCCGCCGAAGCGGCGCTGGTCGATGGTGCCGTCCGGGGTGCGGTTGAACGGCAGGCCCATCTTCTCGAGGTCGAGGACCGCGTCGATGGCCTCCTTCGCCAGGATCTCGGCGGCGTCCTGGTCGACCAGGTAGTCGCCGCCCTTGATCGTGTCGAAGGTGTGCCACTCCCAGTTGTCCTCCTCGACGTTCGCGAGGGCGGCGGCCATGCCGCCCTGGGCGGCGCCGGTGTGGGAGCGGGTGGGGTAGAGCTTGGTGAGCACCGCGGTGCGGCTGCGCTTCGTGGACTCGATGGCCGCGCGCATGCCGGCGCCGCCGGCGCCGACGATGACGGTGTCGTACTTGTGGATCTTCATGGTGTCGTCAGCCCCGGGCTCTAGCGGATGTTCGGGTCGAAGGTGAAGATCACCAGCGTGCCCAGCAGGACGGTGAACACCGTGGCCGCGTACAGCAGGTTCTTCAGCCAGAAACGGGTCGTCGCGCGCTCCGCGTAGTCGTTGATGACCGTGCGGAGGCCGTTGGCGCCGTGGAGCATCGCGAGCCAGAGCATGACCAGGTCCCAGGCCTGCCAGAACGGCGAGGCCCAGCGGCCGGCCACGAAGGCGAAGCCGATCTTGCTGACGCCGCCGTCGAGGACGAGCTGGATCAGCAGGTGGCCGAGGACCAGGACGACCAGGACGATGCCGGACAGCCGCATGAACAGCCAGCCGTACAGCTCGAAGTTGGTGCGGGTCGTCTTCGGGGTCTTCTTGGTGCGCTTGCGGGGCGCTTCGATGACCGGGGCCGGGTTGTCGACGTCGTAGAGGGAGACGTCGGCCGCGGCGGCGGTGGCGGGGGTGGTTTCAGCAGACATTTCGCGACTCAGCTCCCGAACAGCGTGCGCAGCGTGTGCTGGAGCACGGGGTAGAAGGCGCCTGCCATGAGCACAGCCCAGATGGTGACGACCCACCACAGCATCTGCTTCTGCTTCCGCGGTCCCTTGGACCAGAAGTCCACGGCGATGATGCGGAGGCCGTTGAGCGCGTGGAAGAGGATGGCGGCGACGAGGCCGTACTCCATCACATTCACGAGGGGCGTCTTGTACGTCGCGACGACGTCGTCGTACGCCTCGGGGGAGACGCGGACGAGAGCGGTGTCCAGGACGTGCACGAACAGGAAGAAGAAAATGAGGACGCCGGTGACTCGGTGAGCCACCCAGGACCACATGCCTTCCCGGCCGCGGTACAGCGTTCCAGCCGGCACGGAAAACCCTCCGGGAGCGGGGATCAGGGCCTGCCGGCTTCTCTGTCGGTCGGGCCCGGCCGGGTACGGTCCACCGGCCCTGGCCATCGTAGCGACGCCTTGTCGGTTCGGCGTCCCGGGGTCCGCAGGTGTGATCAAACAGGCATGTGCACGCCCGTCAAGGGCCGGACGGGGTGACTCTCCGGGGAATTGTGCACCCGGTCTGGCCTGCGACGTCCGTCCGAATGGGTGTTATGTCCCGCACGGCCGGGCGGTGCGCGGCCGCATGGGCGGGGTGTCCGGGGCCAGCCGGGTGAGCCGGCCGCGGGCGAGGCGGGCGAGCTCCGCGGCGGTGACGGCGGCCTCCTGGGCGGGGGTGGAGGCGAGCCGGGCGCGCAAGGAGGCCAGGGCGCGGTCCAGGGCGTCGTCCGGGCGGCTGCCGTCCAGGCAGAGCACGAAAACATGGCCGAATCTGGCCTCGTAGGCGGCCTGGGCCTGACGCAGCGCCCCGCGGGTCGCCTCGGTGACGCCGGGGCCCGTGAGGAGGTGCTGGGGGACGGTCTCGTCGGCGAGCGCCTCGGCCAGATCGGCGGGGGCCAGGGCGCGGGCGGCGTGCTCCGCGGTGTTCAGCAGGGTGCGCAGGTCGGGGTAGGGGCGCAGGTCGGCGAGGCGGCGGGCCCAGCGGCGGCTGCCGCAGCAGGCGAGGAGGGCGGCCTCGGCCGCGCCGGGCGCGGCGGAATTGAGCCGGTCGAGGCCGTGGCGGTCGAGGCCGTACAGCGTGATCTCCGAACCTCCGGCAGCTGGACCCGGCGGCACCGGGCGGGTGTGGAGTCTCGAGCGGGTGAGGAGCCAAGCGGGTGAGGAGTCAAACCGGGCCGCCACCGTAGCGATGCTTCTCGGCCACCGTCCGGCGTATGGATGAATTTCATTCGGACGGGGGCGGATTCCGGTGCGCGGTGGACATGGGCGGAACGCCCCGGGGGGAAAGAGGACTACCTTCGCCCCATTCAGGCCGAAAGAGCCGTGAAGACTCCGGAAGAGGAGGCTTGCTCCATGGGACTGCGCCTCAGGATGACCAGAGCGTCGGCCGTCCGGGGGACCGTCTGCGCCGGCGTCCTCCTCGCCACCATGACCCTGATGGGTTGCCCCCGCGAAACCGGCACCCGGCCGGGCGGGGACGACTCGCGCTCCCCCGGGGCCTCCGCCACGACCTCCGCCGCCCTGACCAGCTCACCCGCCCGCCGGTCCCCCGCGCAGGCCCCCGTCCCCGCCGGCGTCCCCCGGGCCATCCCCGCCGTCCGCTCGGCCGAGGCCG
Organism: Streptomyces sp. KLMMK; assembly: GCF_036961605.1. Lineage (NCBI taxonomy): Bacteria > Bacillati > Actinomycetota > Actinomycetes > Kitasatosporales > Streptomycetaceae > Streptomyces > Streptomyces sp. KLMMK. The sequence goes on along the minus strand of NZ_JBAMDC010000090.1, from coordinate 6,328 downwards.
CCACCGGCCCCGGCTGGCGGCCCACCGAAGGCGCCCGCGTGATCGCCTCCGGCCCGCTCGCCGACGAGGGCCGCCGCCTGGCCGGCGAGCTCAGGCTCGGCTACGCGGCCGGCCCCGCCCGCGCCGGCGACGTCGAACTCGTCCTGCGCCCCGGCACGGGCCAGGGGCCCCTGGCGGCCGAGGCCTACGAGCTGACCGCCCGCGACGGCAAGGTGCTCGTCGCCTCGGCGGGCGAAACCGGAGTGTTCTACGGCACGCGCACCCTCCTGCAAGCCGTGCGCTCCGGCGGCGGGCTCGCCGAAGGCGTCGTGCGCGACGCCCCCGACCGCGCCCAGCGCGGCCTCCACCTCGACATCGCCCGCAAGCACTTCACCGCCGAGTGGATCGAGGCCCGGCTGCGCGAGCTGTCCGCCCTCAAGCTCAACCAGCTCGCCCTGCACTTCTCCGACGACCAGGGCTTCCGCATCGAGAGCGACTCCCACCCCGAGATCGTCTCCCCGCAGCGGCTGACCAAGGCCGAGGTCCGCCGGATCGTGGCCCTCGCCGAGTCCCTGCACATCACCGTCATCCCGGAGATCGACTCGCCCGGCCACCTCGGCGCCGTCATCGCCGCCCACCCCACGCTGCAGCTGCGCGACGCCGCCGGCAAGGCCGCCCGCGGCGCGGTCGACATCGCCAACCCCGACGCCGCCCGCATCGTCGACGACCTGCTGCGCGAGTACGCCCCGCTCTTCCCCGGCCCGTACTTCCACCTCGGCGCCGACGAGTACCGCGCGCTGATGGCCAAGAACCCCGAGGCCTCCTACCCGCGCCTGGCCGCCCGCGCCCGCGAGAAGTACGGGCCGCGCGCCCGCGTCCAGGACCTGGCCACCGGCTGGCTCAACGACCGGGCCGCCCTCGTGCGCACCCTCGGCAAGAAGGCCAAGGCGTGGAACGACGGCTTCTTCCGCGGCGGAGTCGTGACCGCGAACAAGGACATCGAGGTCGAGTACTGGACGGGCAAGGAGATCGGCGCCCGGCTCCCGCAGGAGTACCTGAACGAGGGGCGCACGCTCGTCAACCTCAACGACGAGTACCTCTACTACGTCCTCGGCGAGCCCAACCAGTTCACCTACCCCACCGGGCAGCGGATCTACGAGCAGTGGTCGCCGCCGGTGCTGCGCGGCACGGCGCCCGTACCGGGGCAGTCCGGCCCCGACCGGGTCGTGGGCGGGCGGCTGGCCGTCTGGTGCGACCGGCCCGAGGCGCAGAACGCCCAGCAGGTCGCCGCCGGCATCCGGCTGCCGCTGGCCGCGGTCGCCCAGCGCCTGTGGGACGCCCGCCGGCCGACGATGCCGTGGCAGGACTTCGTGACCCTGGACGCGCGGGTCCGGTGAGACGCGCGGGTCCGGTGGTAACGCGCGGGCCCGGTGACAACGAGCAGGTCCGGTGACAGCGGGCAGGCCCGGTGACAACGAGCGGGTCCGGTGAAACGCCCGCCGCAACGGCGCCGCACCACGACGCGGACGGCCCGGCGGAACGCGAGGCCACCGGCACGGCGCGGGCCCTGCGGTGAGCGGTGCGCAGCACGGCACGTGCGGCCCGGCCGTCCGAGGGCCTAACCTCCGGGAGGAAGCACGCGCATCTGAACGAGGGCCCGATGAAGATCGAATTCCTGCTGCACAACGCGTACGGCATCGGCGGCACCATCCGCTCGACCGTCAACCTCGCCGCCGCCCTCGCGGACCGGCACGAGGTCCGGATCATCAGCGTCAACCGGCCCGTGGACGTCCCCGAGCTGGACATCGACCCGCGCGTACGCCTCACGCCCCTGGTCGACCTGCGCGAGGGCACCGACGGCGACGAGTACGAGGCCCCGCTCAACCAGCAGCCCAGCGAGATCTTCCGGGACGAGCGCATCGACAACGGCCGGATGGCCGCGACGGCCCTCACCGACCAGCGCCTGCGCGAGCACCTCGCCGGCACCGACGCCGACGCCGTCATCGCCACCCGCCCCAAGCTCATCGGCTACCTCGCGAAGTACGGCTCCGACCGCTACCTGCGCCTGGGCCAGGAGCACCTCACGCACGAGGCCCACGTCCCCGAGCTGCACGCCGTGATGGACCCGGCGATCGCCGCCCTGGACGCCTTCGCCACCGTCTCCGAGGCCGACGCCGGGCACTACCGCGAGGCCCTCCCCGGCGCCCGCGCGCGCATCCTCTCCATCCCCAACGCCGTCCCCGCCCCCGTCGCGGAGCCCTCCGACGGCACGTCCCGGCTGATCGTCTCCGCCGGCCGCCTCGTCGCCGTCAAGCGCTACGACCGGCTCGTCGCCGCCTTCGCCGAGATCGCCGCCCAGCGCCCCGAGTGGCACCTGCGCATCTACGGCCGCGGCCCCGCCAAGGCCAAGCTGCGCAAGCAGATCGAGGAGCTCGGCCTCTACGAGCGCGTCACGCTCATGGGCGCCCGCTCGCCCATCGAGACCGAGTGGTCCAAGGGCGCCGTCGCCGCCGTCGCCTCCGACGCCGAGTCCTTCGGCATGACGATCGTCGAGGCCATGCACGCGGGCCTGCCGGTCGTCGCCACCGACTGCCCCTACGGCCCCCGCGAGATCCTCAGCGACGGCACCGACGGCATGCTCGTCCCGCTGGCCGGCCCGGAAGGGCACGAGCAGGCCGCCGTCGACGCCTACGCCGAGGCCCTGCTGAAGATCACCGGGGACGCCGCGCTGCGCGCCCGCCTCGGCGCGGCCGCCCGCGAGACCGCCGGCCGCTACGAGCCCGCGCGCATCGCCGCCCGCTACGAGGAGCTGTTCGAGGAGCTGCGCCCGGGCTCCACCACCACCCCCGAGAAGAAGAAGGGCCTGTTCGGCGGCCTGTTCGGCGGCGGCCGCAAGAAGCAGGCGGCCGTGGCCGCCCCCGCCCCCGGCGAGACCGCCCACCCCGAGGCCCGCTGCGCCGTCGCCGCCGACGGCTCCCTCGTCGTCCGCCTGCGCGCCGACCAGCTCACCGCCGCGGACACGCACGTGCTGCTGCGCCACCGCGGCACCAAGGGCAAGGAGTCCGTGCGCGTGCCGCTCCCCGCCCGCCGCGAGCCCGGCACCTGGGTCGAGGCCCGCCTCGACCGCGCCGCGCACACCCTGGCCGAGGGCCGCTGGGACACCTACGCCGAGCGCTCCGGCGACAAGTCGCGCCGCCGTCTGACCGCTGCGCTGGTCGAGCAGAAGGCCCTGCTCGGACTGGAGCTCGCGCAGGGCGCCGCCGGTGTCGCCGCCGCCGTGCCCTACGAGACGAGCGACGGCTTTCTCGCGGTGCGCACCTGGCTGCGCCCGCAGCACGCGGAGGCCACCGAGGTGCAGGTCGGCGCGGACGGCATCCGCATCGCCGTCCGTGCCCACGGCACCTCGCTCGGCGAGGGCGCCGAGCTCATCGCGCGGCTGCGCCACGGCGACGGCTCCGCGGCCGATGTGCGGGTGCCGCTGGAGGACGGCTCGGGGAGCCTGCCCTACGAGCCGATGCAGCAGCGGCGGAAGCCGGACGAGGAGCAGGACCTGTGGGACCTGTGGGTGCGGCCGCAGGCGGGGGCGGCGCTGGTGCGCGTCGGCCGGATCGCCGGCGACTTCGCCGACCGCAAGGGCATCGACACCTTCCCGGGCGCCGTGCGCGGCGAGGTGCGGCTGCGGCCGTACTTCACGGTGACCAACGACCTGACGATCACGGTGAAGGACGTGGCGCAGGAGGACGCGGCGTAGGCGCCTTCCCTTGGGCGGTGCGGCGGCGGGGCGGGCCCGGTACGGAGGACGGCCGGGGCCGCCACCCCCCACAGGAGAGGCCCCGACCGCCGTCCGGTGCGAACCCTGGTGGGGCCCACACCTCCTACAGCGCCGCAGGCCGTCAATCCGTCACACTGTCATACCGGGGTGCCGGGGACCCTTTCTGGACGAAGCCGGGTTGCTGCCCGTAACGTGCGGGTCCGCGCCGCTCAGCGTGCGCCTCTCGCTAGTCGTCCCGGTGGCCGGGTCCGGATAGACCGGACCAAAGGGAAAATCGGTCACATTCCAGGGGGTTCTCACCTATGTATCCGTGCGGTCACTGCCGCGCCGCCGCCGTCGGCCCGGACGGCCGCTGCGCCGCCTGCGGTGCCTACCAGCAGCAGGCGGCCACGGCGCCCGCGCCCGCCTACGGGTACCCGTACGCCCCCGCGATGCCGCAGGCCCCGATGCCCGTCGGCGGCGTCGACCTGCGCCGCGGCCTGCGGATCGCGCTGATGGTCTCGCTCGGGGCGAGCGTGGCGGTGCTGCTGTTCGTCTTCTGGACCGACACCCAGACGCGCATGGCGCTGCAGGACATGCTCGACAACGGCGTGAGCTCCACCACGCAGGAGGACCTGGAGGACACGGACGCCCTGGCCACGGTCTCCGCGCTGCTGTACCTCCTGACCCTGGCCGCCTCCGCCACGTTCTGGGCCATCTGGTTCCGGCGGGCCCGGATCAACGCCGAGTTCTTCGCGCCCGGCAGCCAGCGCCTCGGCATCGGCTGGGCCGCCGGCTCGTGGTTCACCCCGGTGGTCAACCTCTGGTTCCCCAAGCAGATCGTCAACGACATCTACAAGGCCAGCGCCCCGCAGGGCGTCTCCAAGGGCCTGCTGAACTCCTGGTGGACCCTCTGGATCGCCTCCGGCGTCTGCAACATCCTCTCGACGGCGCTGAGCCTCGGCGCCTCCACGCGTATCGCCACCAAGGGCTACGACGGCTCCACCTGGCGGGAGGACGTCGAGGCGCTCAAGAACTCGGCCAGTGTCTCCGGCCTCGCCACGCTGCTGATGATCGCCGCCGGCGTCCTCGCCCTCCTCGTCGTACGCCAGCTCGCCCGCCTGCAGGAGCAGCGCGCCATGGCGGGCCCCGGCGGAGCCGTCCCCGCCGGTGTGCCGTACGGCGCGCCCGGGTATGTCCCCGTGCAGCAGCCCGGCGGCCCCGCGGCCGGCTGGCCCAACCCGCCGCAGAATCCTTACGGCAGCGGGCCGGCGGGCTACTGAGCCACGGAATCTCCGAGTGGTGCAGGATGAGGGCGTGCAGGGGGACGACGCCGAGCTGACGGCCGCGGTGAACGCGGCCCAGGGTGGGGACGAGACGGCATTCCGGACGGTCTACCGCTCCGTTCACCCCCGCCTGCTCGGGTACGTGCGGACGCTCGTCGGCGAGGCCGACGCCGAGGATGTGGCCTCCGAGGCGTGGCTGCAGATAGCCCGCGACCTCGAACGGTTCGCCGGCGACGCGGACCGCTTCCGCGGCTGGGCCGCCCGGATCGCCCGCAACCGCGCCCTGGACCACATACGCATGCGCGGCCGGCGCCCGGCCATCGGCGGCGACGAGAGCGAGCTCGCGGGCCGCGCCGCCGACGCCGACACCGCCGTCGAGGCCCTGGAGGCCGTCGGCACCGGCAACACCCTCGCCCTCATAGCCCGGCTCCCGCAGGACCAGGCCGAGGCCGTCGTGCTGCGCGTGGTCGTCGGCCTCGACGCGAAGAGCGCCGCCGGGGTGCTCGGCAAGCGCCCGGGAGCGGTGCGCACCGCCGCGCACCGCGGGCTGCGCCGGCTGGCCGAAATGGTGACGCCGGGAGCCGACGGGGTCGACGCGATCGACGGGACCGCCGGGACGGCCAGGACGGCCGGGACGGCCGGGACGGTGGGGGACAGCGGAGCGGTGCCGGCGCCCGGGGGTGCCGACCGGCCGGCGGGGAAGCCGGTTACCGACACCGTCCCCCAGCAGCGGCGGGTACAGCCCGGGTCACACCCCGGAGCGAACGCTTCTGCCGGTGTGACGCAAATGCGTGCGCGGACGCAGAAGGACATGTGATGGCGGACGACCACCGGTACGACTGGCTGGAAGACTGGCTGGACGAGGACGCCGTGGAGCGCTTGCTGAGCGGAACGGCGCCCGTCGCCCGGGCCGGCGACTCCGCCGACCCCGTGAACGGGTCCGCTTCGCCGACTTCCGGGAACGACGCCGTACGGGGCGGGGCGGCCACCCTCGCCGAGCCCGCGTCGGACGGCCGGACGGCCACCGACCGGCGGAACGCCGGCACTCCCGCTTCGGAAGGCTCCAGCGCCTCCAGCGCCTCCGATGCCTCCGGCATGCCTGGTGCTTCGGGAGTTCCGGCGGCTGCCGACGCCGACGCCGACGCCGACACCGAGGCCGACGCCGACGGCGCTCCCAGCGCCTCCGCCGTTCGCACAAGCACAAGCACAGGCACAAGCACAGGCACAGGCACAGGCGCAGGCGACGCCGTACCCGATGGCCAGGGCCACCCCGCATCCGGCGGTCCGGCCGACTCCGTATCGAGCACCCGGC
>NZ_JBAMDC010000009.1:0-65252 GCF_036961605.1 Streptomyces sp. KLMMK | reverse complement strand
GGGTCACCGGTTCTTCCACTCGGGCAGGACGTGCTCGCCGGTCACCCTGTCGGACACGGCCTCCCGCAGGGACGGCCGCCGGGCCTTTGCCTGCTCGTACCACCGGCCGTACCGGTCGGCGAGAGGGACGGACGAGACGCCGTGCAGGAGGATGCCGAGCCCGACGGTGACCGCGATGACGGTGCCCATGAGCCGGGCTCCGGGGACCTTCTCGGCGGCCACCAGCAGCCCGAGGACGAGAGAGGGCAGGCCACGGGGGCCGAACCATCCGGTGTAGGCCAGGGTCGGGGGACTCAGCCGGCTGCCCGCGAGCGCGAGGGCGGTGGGCAGCATGCGCACGGCCGTCAGGCTCAGCACCGCGTAGGCGAGGACGTGCAGGCTCAGGTGCTGGAGTGCGGGGCCGAGGAGCACCGCGCCGAAGACCAGGAAGGTCAGCGAAGCCAGGAAGGCCGCCAGGTGCTCCACGGACTCGAGGGTGTCGTCCTCGGCGTCCTGACCGGCCGGTACGGCCTCCGGCGACGGTCCCGCGCGCAGGGCGGCCGCGAAGGCGAACCCCGCCACCCACGCGGCGACGAACGGGCTGCCGCCCGTGGCCGCCGCGAGCGCGCCCGCCCCCGCGGCGAGGGCGAGGGGGAGGATGCGGCGCCAGTCGTCGGTGACCCGCCCGGCCCCCCACGACCTGGACAGCAGCACCCCGCCCAGCCCTCCGGTCGCCAGGCCCAGCGCGGGGCTGAGCAGCAGCACCTGCCGGAGGATTCCCGCCACCCCCTGGTGCGAGGCCGCTGTCCCGGGCAGTCCGGCGAGGAGGACGGCGAAGACCGGCAGGACCAGGCACTCGTTCAGCCCGCACTCGGCGTTGAGCCCGTGCCGCACGACCGCGGGGATGCGCCGCGCGAACACGGCGGCCTTGCCCACCGACGCGTCGGTGGGCGCGAGGACCACCCCGACGAGCAGCAACTCCCATCCCGTCAGGCCCGGCAGCAGCGCCCACGCGAGGAGCCCGCCGCCCGCGATGGTCAGCGGCAGCCCGACGGAGAGGAGACGGACGGGCAGGAACCAGCCGTTGCGGAACTCCTCCGAACGGACGGTGGCGGCGTCGGTGAACAGGACCAGCGCCAGCGCCACCTCGGCGAGGGCGAGCACCGGCCCGGTGTCGCGCTCCAGATCCAGCAGCCCGAGGCCGACCGGACCGATGAGCACACCCGCGGCGGTGAACACCATCGGGGCCGACACGACGGTCGCGGCCAGACGCCGGGAGACCAGCGCGTACCCACCGGTGACGGCGGACACCGCAGCCACCGCCCACCCGCCGCTTCCGCTCACAGTCCCTCCTCCGGCCCGCGGCGGCGCGCCGTGCACCGACGTGACGTCCGCACCGCCCGGATGCCGGGTGGGGCGACCGCACCCCCCGTGCCCGCGCGGGCGGACCTGTCCAGGAAGAGTGATCGGTCCGGTGCGCCCCGCGGCACCGGACACGCGGACGCTCACCCGATGGACGCACACGTGCTCCGGGCCGGCCCCGCGGCGTATCCGCCGAAGCCCGCAGGAGGCTGAAGGCCGACCGGCGGCGCAAGGTCTTCAGGCGACCGCTTCAGCCCTCCGTTCTCCCTCGGCGGCACGGTGAATGGGCGTGCCCGATTCGGTCAGGGGGACTCCCGTCCCGCCCCGCCGGGCCGCCACGATCTCCGCCGCGATCGACAGCGCCGTCTCCTCGGGCGTACGGGCGCCGAGATCGAGGCCGATCGGCGACCGCAGCCGGGCCAGCTCCCGGTCGGTCACGCCCGCGTCGCGCAACCGCCGGTCGCGGTCCGCGTGGGTGCGGCGCGAGCCCATCGCGCCGACGAACGCGACCGGCATCCGCAGCGCCTCCTTCAGCAGGGGTACGTCGAACTTGGCGTCGTGGGTGAGTACGCACAGGACCGTGCGCCCGTCGACGGCGGTGCGCCGCAGGTAGCGGTGCGGCCAGTCGGCCACGACGTCGTCGGCCCCGGGGAAGCGGGCCCGGGTGGCGAAGACGGGGCGGGCGTCGCACACGGTCACGTGGTAGCCGAGGAACTTGCCCGCGCGCACGAGCGCCGCGGCGAAGTCGACCGCACCGAAGACGATCATGCGGGGCGGCGGCACGCTCGCTTCGACGAGCAGCGTGAGACCACCGGGGCAGTGCGATCCGTCCTCCGAGAGCTCGACCGTGCCGGTGCGGCCGGTGTCCAGCACGGCCCGGGCCTCGGCCGCTGCCGTCCGGTCCAGCTCCGCCCGGCCGCCGAGGGTGCCTTCGTACGCTCCGGTGCCGCGCACGAGCAGGACCCTGCCGAGGAGCCCGGCCGGACCCCGGACCACCCGTGCGACCGCCACCGGCCCGCCCGCGGCGACGGCCGACAGCGCCGACCGGAACGCCGCCCGCCACGGGGCGTCCGCGGCGACCGGCGTGACCATGACGTCGATGACCCCGCCGCAGGTGAGCCCGGTCGCGAAGGCGTCGTCGTCGCTGTAGCCGAAGCGTTCGACGACCGTCTCACCGTCCGCCAGCGCCTGCCGGCACAGCTCGTACACCGACCCCTCGACGCAGCCTCCGGAGACCGAGCCGATGACCGTACCCTCGCCGTCGACGGCGAGGGCGGCGCCGGGACCGCGCGGGGCGCTCCCGCTGACGGCCACGACGGTGGCGACGGCGAAGTCCCGGCCCTGCCCGGCCCAGCGGTGCAGCTCCCCGGCGATGTCAAGCATGCGCTTCCCCCGTGCTCGTCCCGGCCCGGATGACGCGGTCCGGCCGGATGGGCAGGCTCCGGTGGCGTACGCCCGTCGCGTGCCAGACCGCGTTGGCGACGGCCGCCGCGGCGCCCACGACGCCGATCTCGCCGATGCCGTTGATACCGACCGGGTCGTCCGGGTCCGGGGCGGGGTCGCCGATCCAGTGCGCCTCGATGTGCGGCACGTCGGCGTGCGTGGCGACGTGGTATCCCGCGAGGTCGGCGCCGTAGTGGCCGCCGGAGGCGCGGTCCCGGACGGCTTCTTCGTGCAGGGCCATGGAGATGCCCCAGGTCATTCCGCCGACGAACTGGTTGCGGGCGGTGAGCGGGTTGACGATCCGGCCCGCCGCGAAGACGCCGAGCATGCGCCGCACCCGTACCTCGCCGGTGCCGGCGTCGACGGCGACCTCGGCGAACTGGGCTCCGAAGGAGTGCCGTTCCTTCGGAGGGAGGGCCGCGACGGCCGCGGTGGTGTCCGACCGCACCGTGATCCCCTGCGGCGGGATGCCGGCGCCCAGGGCGAGCCGCTCGCGCAACTCGGCCGCCGCGGCGGTGATCGCCCACGCCCAGGAGCGGGTGCCCATCGAACCCCCGGCGATCATCGCCGGCCCGAAGTCGCTGTCCCCGATCCGCACCCGGACGCGGTCCGGCCCGGTCTCCAGCGCGTCGGCGGCCACCTGGGTGAGCGCGGTCCGTGCGCCGGTGCCGATGTCCGCCGCGGAGATCCGTACGGTGAAGGTCCCGTCCGCCTCCGCCGTCACGGCCGCCGTGGACGGCCGGGCCATCACCGGGAAGGAGGCCGCCGCCGTGCCGGTGCCGAGCAGCCAGCGCCCGTCACGGCGCACGCCGGGACGGGGATCGCGATCCGCCCAGCCGAACCGGCCGGCACCCTCCCGGAAGCACGCGAGCAGATGGCGGCCGCTGAAGGGCAGGCCGGACACGGGACCCCGCACGGGCTCGTTGCGCACGCGCAGCTCGATCGGGTCGATGCCGCACTTCTCGGCGAGTTCGTCGAGCGCCGCCTCCAGCGCGAACGAGCCCGGCGCCTCGCCCGGTGCGCGCATCCAGCTCGGGGTCGGCACATCGAGGCGCACCACCCGGTTGGCCGTGTGGTGGGCGTCCGCGTCGTACATCACCCGGGCCGTGGCGGCGCTCGGCTCGATGAACTCGTACACGGTGGAGGTGAGGCTCAGCGAGCGGTGCTCCAGCGCGCGCAACCGCCCGTCGGCGTCGGCGCCCAGCCTGACCCGCTGTGCCGTGGGGCTGCGGTAGCCGGCGAGCGAGAACATCTGGCGGCGCGTCAGTACGACCCGCACCGGGCGGCGGAGGAGGGTCGCGGCCATCACGGCGGCCACCTGATGGGCGCGCAGGCCCTTGCTGCCGAACCCGCCGCCGACGTGTTCGGACCGCACCCGGACCGAGGCCGGGTCGAGCGAGAACAGGCTCGCGAGCTCGCCCGCGACCCAGGTGGTGCCCTGGTTGGAGTCGACGACTTCGAGCCGGCCGCCGTCCCAGCGGGCCGTGGCCGCATGCGGCTCCATCGGATTGTGGTGCTCTTCGGGGGTCGTGTACTCCGCGTCCACGACGACGGCGGACGCCGCGAGGCCGGCCTCCAGGTCCCCCTTCTCGACGACGGCCGGCAGGTGGCCGTCCAAGGGGTACGCGTCCGGGCGCCCACCGGAGAACGCGATGTCGTACGGCTCCTCGTCGTAGTGCACCACGAGCGCTTCGGCGGCCTCCCTGGCCTGCTCGGGCGTCTCGGCGACGACCAGCGCCACGGGCCAGCCCATGCTCGGCACCCGGTCGTGCTGGAACACGGCGCAGGTCGGGTCCGGCGGGACCCCCAGCAGGCCGATGTAGCCGGTGTCGACCCGCGGGGCGTTCCCGTGGTGGAGAACGGCGAGCACCCCCGGCATCGCGAGGACCGCGTCCGCTTCCAGCGAGCGGACACGGCCACGGGCGACGGTGGACAACACCAGCCAGCCGTGGGCGAGTCCGGCGAAGGGGACCTCGGCGGCGTAGCGGGCCGCGCCGGTGACCTTGTCGCGGCCTTCCACCCGGATGCGCGCGGTGCCGACGGCGCCCCTGCGCGCCGTGGGGGCGGTGGTCATCGGGTGGCCTCCTCGGCGAGTTCGGTCAGCACCGCCACCACGAGATTGCGCATCAGCGTCACCTTGTATCCGTTGTGCGGCAGCGGCTCGGCGGCCGCCAGTTCGGCGTCCGCGGCGGCGGCGAACACCTCGGCGCCCGGGTGCGCCCCGGTCAGCGCCCGTTCGGCCGCCGTGGCCCGCCACGGCCGGGACGCGACCGCACCGAAGGCCAGGCGCGCATCACGGATCACCCCGTCCCGGACGTCCAGCGCGGCGGCGACCGAGCCGATCGCGAACGCGTACGAGGCACGCTCGCGCACCTTCCGGTAGCGGGAGCGGGCGGAGGCCGGAGCGGGGGGCAGGGTGACGCCGGTGATCAGCGCTCCCCGCGGCAGGGCGGTCTCCAGGTGCGGTGTGTCGCCCACGGGCAGGTAGAACCCGGTCAGCGGCAACTCGCCCGGGCCGCCGGTCGTCTCGTACGAGACGACGGCGCCGAAAGCCGTCAGCGCCACGGCCATGTCCGAGGGGTGGACCGCCACGCAGTGGCCGGAGGCACCCAGGATCGCGTGATTGCGGTGCTCGCCCTCGACGGCGGAGCAGCCGCTGCCGGGGACGCGCTTGTTGCAGGCTCTGGTCACGTCGGCGAAGTACCCGCAGCGGGTGCGCTGGAGCAGGTTGCCGCCGACCGTGGCCATGTTGCGCAGCTGTCCGGAGGCGCCGGCCAGCACCGCCTGCGCCAGCGCCGGGTAGCGGCGGCGGACGTCGGGGTGCGCGGCGAGGTCGCTGTTGGTGACGGTCGCGCCGATGTGCAGGCCCCCGTCCGCGGTCGGCTCGATGCGGCCCAAGGGCAGCTCGCGCACGTCGACGAGGCGGGCGGGGCGCTCGACGCCGGCCTTCATCAGGTCGACGAGGTTGGTGCCGCCGCCGAGGACGCGGGCGCCGGGGTCGGCATCGAGCAGGGCGAGGGCGCCGGAGACGTCGAATACGCGCTGATATCCGAACTCCTTCACGCGGCTGCCCTCTTGGCCGGCGTGGTCGCTGCGCGCCCGGTGGCCGCTGCGTGCTCCGTGGTCACCGAGTGGCCCGCAGAATCCGTACGGACCGCGGCCGCGCGGGAGACCGCCTGCACGATCGACACGTAGGCGGCGCAGCGGCACAGGTTCCCGCTCATCCGCTCCCGTATCTCGTCGTCGGTCAGCGGGGGCGGGCCCGCTTCGGGCCGTACGTCGTCGGTGACGGCGCTCGGCCAGCCCGCCGCGTGCTCCTCGATCACCGCGACCGCCGAGCAGATCTGCCCCGGCGTGCAGTAGCCGCACTGGTAGCCGTCCAGGTCGAGGAACGCCTGCTGGACCGGGTGCAGCCGACCGCCTTCGGCGAGGCCTTCGACGGTGGTGACCGCCCGTCCCTCGGCCGCCACCGCGAGCTGCAGGCAGGCCACGGCCCGGCGCCCGTCGAGCAGGACGGTGCAGGCGCCGCACTGCCCCTGGTCGCAGCCCTTCTTGGTGCCGGTCAGATCGAGGCGCTCGCGTAACGCGTCGAGGAGGGTGGTGCGGTGATCGACGGTCAGCGTGTGCTTGGCGCCGTTGATGTCCAGGGTGACGGAGCTGTGCGTTGTCGAGGGGGGTGATGTGCTGGGTGATGAGGGGGGTGGGGTCACGATCAGCCTTCTTTCGCGTATCCGGGGGCGCACCGAGGGGGCGGGCCGGCAGGCGGACGAATCAGGAGCCGTATCAGGAGCCGAACCAGGAACCGGGTCAGGAGCCGTATCAGGAGCCGAATCAGAGGTGGAGGGCCGGGTAGGAGATCGCGCGCTGTGCGTACATGACGACGTGGGGTCCGGGAACACTGCAGGCGGCGGAGATCGCAAAGCCGGTGCCGCGACGGCCGCCGGCAGGCCGTATCCGCCGCTATGGTGAGCTCAAGCGGACAACTGTCCGTTCAATTGGAGCGTAGTGGACAGTTGTCCGGTTAACAAGGGCGGGATTCGGGCACGCGCCGCCGGGAGGACGAGTGCAGGAGAAGAAGGACGCGGTTCTGCGGTCGGACGCGAGGCGGAACCGCGAGCGCATCCTCGAAGCGGCGGTGGCCGAGCTGACGCGCTGCCCGGACGCCCCGCTGAGCGCGATCGCCAAGAAGGCGGGCGTCGGGCAGGGCACGTTCTACCGGAACTTCCCCCACCGCGAGGCGCTCGTCCTCGAGATCTACCGCTACGAAATGCAGCAGGTCGCCGACACGGCGGCCCAATTGCTCGAAACGCGGGAACCGGACCGGGCCCTGCGCGAGTGGATGGACCGCCTCGCCCGGTTCGCCATGACCAAGGCCGGCCTGGCGGACGCGATCCGCATGGCCACCGGCAGGCCCGGGGGGCCGGCGAAGCCGGGGCACGCCCCGGTGACCTCCGCGGCCGGCCTCCTGCTCCGCGCCAACGAGCAGGCCGGCACCATCCGTCCGGGCGTCTCCCCGGACGACTTCCTCCTCGCCATCGCCGGCCTCTGGCAGATCGACCCCGGCTCGGACTGGCAGCCGCGCGTCACCCGGCTGCTGGACCTCGTCATGGACGGACTGCGCGCGGGAGCGCCGGGGCGGTAGCCGTGCCCGGGCCGGGAGCGAGGCCGGCGCGGGGCTCCCTGACTCGGCGTCAGAGTGTCCGGCAGTGCCTGGGGTCGGCAATCATGGGCCTCATGGAACGCTATGCCTGCGAACACCTCGTCAGCTGGCACCACCGGCTGCCCGAGCGCCGTCCCGACACCGTCACCGCGGTCGTGCTGCACGCCACCGAGCTGCCCGGTTTCGACGAGGCGCTGCTGGAAGCCGACAGGACGGCACGGGAGAGCGAGACCGGGCGCGGGATGTGCGGGCACCTGTACATCGACCGGGACGGTGCGGTGCACCAATTGGTGCCGTTCGAACGCGTCGCACAACACGTCCGCGGACACAACACCTCGTCCATCGGCATCGAACTGATCAACCGCGGGCGGTACCCCCGCTGGTTCGACACCGACCACCAGACCCCGACCGAGCCGTTCCCGGCCGCGCAGGTGCAATCGCTCCGGGAAGTGCTGAGGGCGCTTCGCGGCGAATTCCACCACCTCGCCGACCTGTACCGGCACAGCGATCTCGATACCGCCCTGGTCCCCGCAGAGGACCGCCCCGAAGCGAAGGTGCGCCGCCGGATCGACCCCGGCCCGCTCTTCCCCTGGAAAGCCGTGTCGGCGTTCTGGACCGAGCTCGGCGACGGACGGAAACATTAGGCCGTTGGGGGCAGACCTCGCGGAATGCGACACGGGCGGGTCCACCTGACCGTCCGGGAGGCGCGGCGTTCAGCACGTGGCTGCTGGGCGAGGCGGGTTTGGCGCCGAGCAGTAGCGGCCGGGGAACCGCGCCGCCGTGCCGACCGTCGACATCGTCATCCGGAGCCATGCCAAGGACTTCGCGTGGCTCCGGCACTGCCTGTCCGCCGTTCGGCGCCGCCGTACGGGATTCCGCCGTGTCGTCGTGGTGGTGCCCCGGAAGAGCGCGACGCGTCTGACCCGGTACGGCATCGAGGCCAACAGCATCATCCGGTGCCCGGACTACGCCTAGGACTACCTGGGCCAGCAGGTCACCAAGGTCCTCGCCGGCCGGCTCACCGACGCCGACTTCATCGCGCACCTCGACTCCGACTGCGTGGTCCGCCGCCCCATGAGCCCGGCGGACCTGATGGACGGCGCGGGCCGCCCCCGCATGCTGTACACCCCGGATCGCCACTTCCGCCGCGGGGCGCCCTGGCGGGCGGCGACGGAACACTTCCCTTCTCCGAATTCAACGTGCTGGGCGCGTACGCCCACCGGCACCACAGGGAAGCGTTCGCGTGGACGCTGCATCCCAGCCCGGCCTACGACGAGACGCTGACCCGCGTCTTCTGGAGCTGGGCCGGCATCACGCCGGCCGCCCGGAGGGAGCTGCGAAGACTCGGCCAAGAGGACGACACGACACTCGGGACGGGGGTCGGGGATGTTCCGGCCGAGCCGTGACGTGGCGGTGTTCGCGTCCGTGGTGGAACCCCCTCGCCTGGACGCACTCGCCCGGGCCATGAGGGCGGGCGAGGGCCGACCAGCCGAGGTCCTCACACCCACGGGCCGCCGGGTCGACCGCCACGTGCGGCGCACCAGCACCGTGTGTGTTCCGCCGGTGGTCTCGGAACCGGTACGACGCCGCTTCGTAGCCCTCCGCGAGAAGCTGGCGGAGCGCTTCGGGGTCCCCCTGGGTCCCTGCGAGGCACCGCAGTTCCTGTGCGCTACGAGCACGGTGACCGCTTCGTGCCGCACGCGGACGTGACGGCGTCGGGCGGCGGGCTCCCGGCCCTTCGCCGCCGGGTGTCGGCGGTCCTGCATGTGGCCCAGGATCCGGTGCATTCGCCGTCCCGCGGGACGGATCCCGAGGCGGCGTGGCGCGGAAGCCTGACGTTCTTCGACACGTCCCCGGACGTCACCTGGCGGCGACGGCGAGCACGCCGGCCGACGGCCTTCGCCGGCGGTTCCATGCTGTTCTGTTGCGGGTGCCGGCGCGTCATCCCTGGGCCCCGATTCCAGGGCGTGCCCTCCGCCGTGCGGGGGAATCGGGGCCACTTTCCGGGTTGCCTGCAGGGTTCTAGCCCTGGGTGCCGTTCTGGTCGACGGGGTACAGGCCGAGCCGGCCTTCGGGGTCGGCCGGGTTGGCGCCCTTGACGTCACCGACGTAAAGGTTGATGAGCGCCTTGTAGCGGTCGAGGGCGGCGCGGTCGCTCATGAAGGCGCCCAGGCCGAGCGGGTTCATGTTCGGGTAGTCGAAGATGCCTTTGCGGCCGGCCGGGGTGGCGACGTCGGTGCGGGCGCTCCAGCGGTTCTGCTGCCCCTGCATCGACAGGATCCAGCTCATGTACAGCTTGGCGGCGGCCTTGTGCGGGGCGTCCTTGAGGATGGCGCCGGTCTGCGGCCACGCGACCCACGGCGACTTCTCCGGGATGCTCGTCTTCGACAGGCCGCTCGCACTGCCCGAGCTGCCGAAGTTCGCCACGTAGTCGCCGGTGCCGACCAGGCCGGACGCGTCCGCGGTGCCGCGGACGAACTTGGGGTTCTGGGCGAGGAGCTTCTTCAGGTAGTCGGTGCCGTACTTGTCGGTGAGCTGCTTGAAGTAGTACAGAACGGCGTCGTCGTCGTTCGGGTACGTGAAGACGAGCTTGTTCTTGAACTCGGGCTTCAGGAAATCCTGGGCTTCGACGGGCGCGTTGTTGCCGAGCGTGGTGGCGGTGACATTGGCGAAGGCGATGAAGAACAGGCCCGTGTAGTAGCCGTCCTTGTCCTTGACCTGGTCGTAGACCTTGTTCCAGCCGACCGGCTTGTACTTCTCGAGCGCGCCCTCCTTCTTCCAGCGCGGGAAGTCGTCGAGGGTCTGCAGGTGGACGACGTCGGCTACGACCTTGCGCTCGGCTATCTGGTTGTCGAGGCGCGCGTCGTGGTTCTTGCTGAAGTCGACGACGGTGTCGACCTTCATCTTGGGGAACTGTTTGACGAACGCGTTCTTGAGGGAGTCGGCCTGGCCCGGCTTGTCGCCGCCGGCGTAGACGACCAGACGTCCGCCCTCGGCGACGGCCTCCTGGTACAGCTTCTGCAGCTGCTCGTCCTCGCTCGCGCTCTTCGGCGCGGGGCGGGCGGCGGGGGTGGCGGCAGCGGCGGTGGCTCCGCTCGCGGCGAGGACGCCGAGGGCGACGGCGGTGGCCCAGGCCTTTCGGGGGGACTTCACGAAGGCTCCTTCATGGGGGGAGGCGGGAGATCTTGAAAGTTCAACGATTTCCGAGCGCTCACTCTAGGACGCTCTCGTTGAATGTTCAAGGAGTGGTGCCGGGGTGTGCGGGTGCGGTGCGGGGGTGGGGGTGCGCAGGTGTGCCCCGGGCCTCGCACGGATTCGGGCAGCCCGGGCGGTAGAGCCTGGTGCTTCGGCGTCGATGATCGAGGACGGGGAACGCCTCGGATGCGGGAAACGGAACTCGCCGCCGGGCTCCCCTCGGTGTCCCTAAACTACCGGTATGGCTGCGGGGGGCTGGAATTGGTTCTGGATCGTGTCGTCGATGCTGCTCGGCCAGGCCACGGTCCTGGCGACAGGGATCTTCAACAATCGATCCCAGTTCAGGCGCGAAGCACTGGCCAGGAGGGCCGACCGCTACAAGGTGCTCGCCGAGCGCCGTGAGACGTTCGAGCTGACGCATCTGGTGGAAGTGAACACCTTGCTGCGGAACGCGATGGCCGCTCTCCTCGCCTTCAGTTCCGCCCGGCATCTGTACAGGTCGCGCATGCAAGCAGAACCGTCCGAACCCCCGGAGAGCCTCCGGCAGCCCGTGACGGACGCATCCGATGCCTCGGACGCCGCTCTCGACGCCTTGCGCTCCCAGATCGGCTTCATCCTCGCGCACAACGTCCGGGCACTGGCCGACGTCGCGGAGGAAGCCATCACGCGGGCGGCCTCGGGCGTCTCCCTCGACGCGCCGGTCGACTTCACCGACGTGAGCAAGAAGGCGAACGCGGCGTACGAAGCCCTGGCCGCGCGGCTCCGGGACATCTACGCGGCCGCGGAGGCGGCGGCGCCGACGCCGTCGGCCTCGTAGGCGGCCAAGGGCCTGCCGGGCCCCGCTCGAAGGCTCAGGACTCCCACGACGGCGCGAGGCGCGGCGGCGCGTGCTCGACGAACACGCTCAGCCGGTACACCGTCGGCTGGACGAGACGCCCGCAAAGCATGTCCACCCGCAGGTTCGACCCGTGGGTCACCGTGCCGTCGTCACACAGGCAAACAAGGAAGATCGCCAAGGCCCTCCCGGCCGGTGTAGCGCCCCTCCTCAGGGCGTGAGCGCTTCGTACGTGGCACGGAGGAGCGCGTGGCCGCGCGGGTCGGCGAGGCCGAGGTTGGTCATCCGGTTCATCACGTAGGCGAAGGTCATGCGTGTGCCGAGGTCGTTGACGATCAGCGATCCACCTCGTCCGCCCCAGTAGCACGCATGCGGGCCGGCCATGGTGACCGGTGTGTCGGCGGCGTTGAGGGCGTAGCCGATGCCGAAGTGCAAGGGGATGCCGAGTACGAGGTCGATGCCGTGGGACTGCTCGTCGAATACCGAGCGGCAGGCGGCTTCGGAGAGGAGGCGCGCCGAAGGCGTACGGCCTCCGGAGGAGAGCAGCGACTGGACGGCGGCGACGGATCGTGCGTTTCCGTAGCCCGCTGCAGCCGGGATCTCGGCGCGACGCCACTGGACGGTCCAGGTGTCCTGGGTCGTGACGTAGGCGCCGACCGGGATGGTCACCCGGGGGCTGGCGGCGGGTGCGGGTGCGGAACCGGCCGCGGGGATGCCGTGGGAGACGCGGTGATCGTGTTCGGCTTCCAGGCCTATGTGGAAGTCGGAGCCCAGTGGGGCGGCAAGCTGCTCCGCGAAGAAGGTGCCGATCGACTGCTGACTGATGCGGCGGACGACTTCGCCGATCAGGAAGCCGTGGGTGAAACGGTGGTAACCGGACCTTGTGCCAGGCTTCCAGCGGGGTGTCTGGCGGGTCAGCAGGGTGGTGGCCTTCTCCCAGTCGCACAGGTCGCCGAGCGTCATGGGCCGGTCCCAGTCGGGTAGTCCGGCGGTGTGGCCGAGCAGATGCCGGACCTTGATGTGCTCCTTGCCTGCAGTACCGAACTCGGGCCAGTACTTCGCGACCGGTGCGGACAGATCGAGTTCCCCGCGGTCCGCGAGGAGGAGAGCGCACAGCGCGGTCATCGTTTTCGTGATGGACCACACGTTGGTGACGGTGTCGCGCCGCCATGGCCGCGTACGGGCCTGATCCGCGTGCCCGCCCCACAGGTCGACGACGGGTTCGCCGTCGACGTAGACCGCCACCGAGGCGCCGACGTCCGCGCCGCTGCGCAGGGAGTCGGCGAATTCCGCTCGTACGGCGCTGAACCGATCGCTGCAACTGCCGTGAATCTCCATGCTGTACAAGATCTCCGATCCGGACACCGAGGGAGGCCCGCTGCGATGTTCGGAGTCGAGATGAGATACGTACGTTTCTGACGCCGGCTGCCGCCGCACTCCTTGCGATGGCCCCCGCAACGGCCGTCGCCGGGCCCAGGGAAGCCCCGTGCCCGAGCGTGAACGGGTGCACGTCATGGCCCGGCACACCGTCCATGTCGGCCCGAGCGTCAGCGCCCCGCCGGTGCAGGCCGTCGTAGCCACAGCGTGCGTACTCACCTGATCGGGTGAGCTCGATTCCTCCTGCGGGTAGCGGGGAATGCGCCGGGCAGCCTCTTCCCGGAAGCTTCCCGGGCGGGAGGAGTCGCTGTCGTGGCACCAGGACCTACCCGAGCCGGCCGGGCCGACGTCGTGCGGTTGTTCGTGATCGGCGTGCTCCCCACCCTCGTCCAGGGAGCCTGTCTCCGTCGCTCCTTGGGAGTGAGGCTCACGGCCGCAATGGACACCCACGCTTGGGGCTGCCGCCTTCTGGACGACTTGCGCGAGCGTCACGGTCCGGGGCCGGTGCTCGTCAACGCCTTCGGCAGGACAGGTCTCATCCTCCTCTCGGCCGACGACGCTCGCCGCATGCTCGCCGAGACCGGTGTGTCGTTCACGACTGCCAACCGCGAAAAAATGGCCGCCCTGTCACATTTCGAGCCGGACGCCGTGCTGATCACTCCGGGCTCCCTCAAGGCGGAGCGGCGCAGGTTCAACGAGGCCGCAATCGACCATGGCGTGGCCGGGCAGTGGTTCCGCGACGCCTGCCGGGCAGCCGTCGAGGAGGAGGCGCGGCCACTGCTCGTCGGGGGCCCGCTCACGTGGAAGCGGTTCCGCGGCGCCTACCAACGCATCGTGCGCCGGATCGTCTTCGGTGACGCCGCCCGGGACGACGAGCGCATCACCGAGCTACGGGACAAGCTGCGCAGCGACGGCAATTGGTTCATGCTGCACCGCAAACGCCATCGTCTGCGCAATGAGTTGTTCGTCCGCTGCCGGCACTACATCGACCTGCCCGAGCCGGGCGGCCTGGCCCGGGCGGTGAGTGCCACCCCTGCCACGGCCGAGATCAACCCCGTGGCCCAGATGCAGCACTGGTTCTTCGCCTTCGACGCCGCCCCTGTCTCCGACTACCTCACGCTCGGTCTCCTGGCCGGCCGCCCGGAGCATTCGGCCAGGGCCCGCGCGGACCGTGCGTACCTCAGGGCCTGCGTCCTGGAGGCCCAGCGGCTGTGGCCCACGACCCTGGCCCTCGTGCGCGACACGACTGCCGAGACGCACTGGCCGGGCGGCTGGACGCTTCCGGCGGGCGCGGCGGTGATCGCCTGCACCCCGTTCTTCCACCGGGACGCCCGGCGCCTTCCGTACGCCGACCGGTTCGAACCCGAGGTGTGGCTCGACGGGCGGGCCGAGGCGGACTGGTCGATCGCACCGTTCAGCCGTGGCCCCGCCCAGTGCCTCGGCAAGGAGATCGTCCTCTCCACCAGTGCCGTGCTCCTCACCGAACTGCTCGGCCACGACTGGCGCATCACCTCGTCGAACCGTCTCGGACCCGAACGACCCCTCCCTCGCACGGCCGATCACACGTCGCTGCGGTTCGCGGCGGCCGGCGATCGCGCAGCCCGCGGCTGACGCCGTGATGGACTCTTCTCGTCCGGCTGCCTCTCCGGCCCCCACCGCATCCGTCCGGTGGTATCCGGGCGACCGCCCGGCCGCCTTCACGCCGGCGGAGATCCTGAGCGCGGCGGTTGTCATCAGGGAAGCCGTCCATCTCGTGACCGCCCCCGCGGGACGGGGGATCGGGATCGCCGTAGGGGGTGCCACGGGCCCGGTCGTCCCCGGCCGGCAGGGGCTGCCCTTGCTGGGCACCCTGCCACCGCTGTACCCGGAGTGGCTCGGGGACCGCTCCTTCGGCGAGGCGCACGGCGTGCGGTTCCCCTACGTCGCCGGGGAGATGGCGGGCGGCATCGCGACCGTGGCCATGGTCTCCGCCATGGCCCGGGCGGGCATGCTCGGCTTTTTCGGCGCCGCCGGACTGGATCCGGAGCGTGTCGAACGGGCGGTTTCCGAGCTGGCCTCCGCTCTCGCGGGGAAGCCGAACTGGGGCGTCAACCTGATCCATTCGCCCGGTGAGCCGGTGCTGGAGGACCGGGTCGCCGAGATCGCCCTGCGCCACCGCGTGCCGGCCGTCTCCGCCTCCGCGTTCATGGCACTCACCCCCGCGGTGATCAAGGTCGCCGCCCGCGGGCTGCGCCGCGGACCCCACGGGCGGATCCTGCGCGGCACCCGGCTGTTCGCCAAGGTGTCCCGGCCCGAGGTCGCGGGGCCCTTCATGGCGCCGGCCCCCGAGCCCCTGGTGCGCGCTCTCGTGGAGCGGGGGGAGCTCACCGCGGACGAGGCCGAGCTGGCCGCCCAAGTGCCCGTCGCGGAGGACGTCACCGTCGAGGCGGACAGCGGCGGCCACACCGACAACCGGCCGCTCACGGTCCTTCTGCCGGCCATGCTCGCCCTGCGGGACGAGCTCACGGCCGTACACGGCTACGACCGCGGCATCAGGATCGGGGCGGCGGGCGGGCTGGGCACGCCCGCCGCGGTGGCAGGCGCCTTCGCCCTCGGCGCGGCGTACGTCCTGACCGGTTCCGTCAATCAGGCCACCCGGGAATCGGGGCTGTCGGACGACGCGAAGGCGATGCTGGCGCGGGCCGACGTCGCCGACGTGACCATGGCACCGGCGGCCGACATGTTCGAGCTCGGGGTGAAGCTCCAGGTGCTGCGCAGGGGAACGCTCTTCGCCGGGCGCGCCACCCTGCTCTACGAGCTCTACCGCGACCACGAGAGCTGGGAGGACATCCCGCCCGGGCAGCGAGCCCGGGTCGAACAGGACATCCTCAGGACGTCGTTCGACGCCGTCTGGGCCGAGACCGTGCGCTTCTGGGAGCAGCGGGACCCGTCCCGGCTCCGGAAGGCCGAGCAGGATCCCCGGGACCGGATGGCGCTGGCCTTCCGCTGGTACCTGGGCATGTCCAGCCGCTGGGCGGTGGCGGGGAACGCCGAACGCCGAGCGGATTACCAGATCTGGTGCGGCCCGGCCATGGGAGCGTTCAACCGCTGGGCGGCGGACAGCTTCCTCGCCGAGCCGGGCCGGCGCGACGTGGTCCAGATCGCCCTGAACCTCCTGGAGGGCGCGGCCGTCCTCACCCGAGCCCATCAACTGCGCAGTCACGGCGTCGCCGTGCCCGCCGCCGCCTTCGCCTTCCGGCCCCGGCGGCTCGCCTAGCCCCTGTCGGCGACCGCCGGGTCCGGCCGCACCGACCACCGCCCCGCCCCGTTCCGCCCCGTTCCGCGACATGAGGACACACCATGCCGGATGAGCCGCTCCCACGCCGCGTACCCGTCGCCGTCGTCGGTCTCGGCGCCCTGCTGCCGGACGCCCGTGACGTCGAGCAGGGCTGGCGGCTGATCCTCGGCCGCCGGAACCTCATGCGGGACGTCCCGCCGACCCGCTGGCTGATCGACGACTACTACCACCCCGTACCCGGCACTCCGCAGAAGATCTACACGCGCCGCGGCGCGTTCCTGCCCACCGTCGACTTCGACCCCATGGCCTACGGCATCCTGCCGCAGAACCTCGCGTCTACGGACACCGCGCAGCTGCTCGCCCTGCTGGTCGCCGACCAGGTCCTGCGGGACGCCGCGGACGGCGGTGTCGCCCGGCCGGACGGCGACCGCGTCGCCGTGGTGCTCGGCACGGCCGCGCTGGGACTGCTCGTGGAGTCCAACGCCCCGACGCAGCGGCCGGTCTGGCTCAAGGCCCTGCGCGAGCACGGCCTGCCCGAGGCGGAGGCGCAAGCCGTCTGCAACCGCATCATTGCCCACTACCCCCCACCGACCGAGGCCACCTTTCCCGGCCTGCTCAGCAACGTCGTCGCCGGACGCATCGCCGCCCGGTTCGACCTGCACGGTACGAACCACACGACCGACGCGGCGTGCGCGAGCTCGTTCGCCGCCTTGTCCACCGCCCTCGACGAACTCTCCTTGGGCCGTGCCGACCTGGTCATCAGCGGAGGCGTCGACGTGTCGAACGACATCGGCATGTTCTGCTGCTTCACCACCACCCCGGCGCTCTCCCCGACGCAGGAGTGCCGGCCGTTCGCGGAGGACGCCGACGGGACCATGCTCGGCGAGGCCGTGGTGATGTTCGCCCTCAAGCGCCTGGCCGACGCCGAACGCGACGGGGACGGCGTGTACGCGGTCATCCGCGGCCTGGGCAGTTCCTCGGACGGGCGCGGCACGGCCATCTACGCGCCCAGGGCCCAGGGCCAGGCACTCGCCCTGCGCCGGGCCTACGAGGAAGCGGGCTACGCACCCGCCACCGTGGAACTCGTCGAGGCCCACGGCACCGGCACCAAGGCCGGGGACCAGGCCGAACTCGCCTCCCTGAGGGACGTGTTCGATGCGCCCGGCCGTGCCGGCCGGCAGTGGTGCGCCCTGGGATCGGTCAAGTCCCAGATCGGCCACACCAAGAGCGCGGCGGGGGCGGCCGGCCTGCTCAAGGCCGTCCTCGCCCTGCACCACAAGGTGCTTCCCCCGACCATCAACGCCGATCGCCCGCACCCCGGGCTGGACATGGAGACCAGCCCGTTCTACCTCAACACCCTGACCCGGCCGTGGATCCGGGCCGGGGACACCCCGCGCCGCGCGTCCGTCTCCAGCTTCGGGTTCGGCGGCAGCAACTTCCACGCCACGCTGGAGGAACACCGCGCCCCGGCGGGTGCTCCCGCCGGCTCCCGGCCCCGCCTGCGCACCGCACCGACGGAACTCCTGCTGCTCTGTGCCGAATCAGCCGAAGAGCTCCGCGAGCGGGTCGCGGACCTTCGGCGGGCCGCGGTGGAGGCCGGCGCGCGGCCGGCGCACGGGCTCGCCGGCCTGGCCCGGCGCAGTCAGGAGGACTTCCGGCCCGACGCGGGCCGGCGGTTCGCGGTACTGGCCACCGACACCGCCGGGCTCGTCGAGCGGCTCGACCGGGCCGCCGCGGCACTGGACACGGGGGAGAGCCCCTCCCGGCCGCTCGCCCTGCACTGGGGGACAGGACAGTGCGAGCCCGGCCGCCTCGCCTGGCTGTTCCCCGGCCAGGGATCCCAGTACGTCGGCATGGGGGCCGACCTGGCGGCCCACCACCCCGGAGCGCTGGCCGTCTGGGACGCGGTGGGTGGAACGGGCGGGACGGACCCCGGAGGAACGCCACTGCATCGCGTGGTCTTCCCCGCGCCCCTGCCGGACGGCCGACGCGCCGCACAGCAGGAGCTGCTCACGGCCACCGAGTGGGCGCAGCCCGCCCTGTCCGCGCACAGCCTGGCTCTGCTGGCCCTGCTGGACGAGTTCGGTCTTCGGCCGGACGCGGTCGCGGGCCACAGCCTCGGCGAACTCATCGCCCTGCACGCGGCGGGCGCCTACGACGGCGGAACGCTCATGCGCCTGTCCCGCGCCCGGGGCGAGGCGATGCGCGATGCCGCGGCCGCGACCCCGGGGGCGATGCTGGTGGTCCTCGCAGGCCACCCCGAGGTCAGGGACGCGCTGGCGCGGACCGGCGCGGCGGACGTGTGGATCGCCAACCACAACGGTCCCCGGCAGACGGTCGTTTCGGGCACTCCCGAGGCGATCGCGACGGTGACGGAACAGATGAAGGCCGACGGCATCGCCACCGTGCCGCCGGCCACCTCCGCCGCCTTCCACAGCCCGCTCGTCGCCGCCGCCCGCGCCCCCTTCTCCGCCGCCCTGACGGGTGCCGCGCTCTCGCCCCCGGGGCCGGAGGTCTTCTCCAACACCGATGCCACGCCCTACCCTGCCGACGCCGAGGAGATCCGCGCCCGCCTGGCGAGCCATCTGACCGAACCCGTGCGCTTCACGGAACAGGTCGAGGCCATGTACCGGGCCGGGGTGAGGACCTTCGTCGAGGCCGGACCGGGCACGATCCTCACGGCGCTGGTGGATCAGATCCTCGGTGACAGGCCCCACCTGGCCGTGCCCCTCGACCGGCGCGGGACGCACGGCGTGACCGCCTTCCAGGACGCGCTGGCCCGGCTCTCCGTCCACGGGATCGCCCTGGACTTCGCCTCCTACTGGCAGCACTACGCCGTGCCGTACTCCGCCGGCCAGGAGCGCGCGCCCAGGATGTCCGTACCGATCGACGGCGGCAATCACGGTCGACGATATCCACCGCAGGAGGGGGAGAACCCGAGGGACGGGGATCGGTGGGGGAGCGCGGAGCGGGGAAAGGCGGCGAACACGTCCGCCCCGTCCTCGGCGGGGCCGCCCGCGGCTCCCGCAGCGCCCGCAGCGCCCGCGGAGCCCGTACCGCCCGGTGTGTTCGCCATGCCCGAGGCGCCCGCGCTGCCCGGCTTTCACGCTCCCGCCGCGACGCCGCCCGGGCCCGGGCCGGTTCCGGCGGGGCTCCCCGTACCGCCGGACGTGGAGGCGGACGTGGCCCCGCCGCCGGACGAGCACGACGCCCGGGTCGCGCTGATCGAGGACGCCCAGCGCCAGACGGCCGACGCCCATGCCGTCTTCCTGCGGTCCATGAGCGAGGCACATCAGGCATTCCTGCGGATGTCCGAGACGTCCTTCGCGGCACTGGTGGGAGCAGCGCCCGGGGAGCCGGGCTTCCCGCTGCCGGAACGGGCTCCCGACCTGTACCCGGCCCCCGCGGTCGTGCCCCCGGCCGCCCGGCCGGACAGCACGGCGGCCCCCCAGTCCGCCGCCCCGGCCCTCGCGCCCTCTCCTGCCGTGCCGCAGGCCGTCGCATCCGTCACCGGGCCCGGACCGGCGGAGTTCGACCCCGCGCGGCTGGAAGAGCAACTGCTGGCCGTGGTGGCCGAGCGGACGGGCTACCCGATCGAGATGCTCGACCTGGACATGGAGCTGGAGTCGGAGCTGGGCATCGACTCCATCAAGCGCGTGGAGATCCTCTCCGTACTGCGGCAACGGATGGGGGAGTTGCCCGAAATGCAGGGCGACCCGACGGAGCTGGTGTCCCTGCGGACGCTCCGGCAGGTCGTCGGCAAGTTGCGGGAGGCGACCGGCGGCACGGAGGCGGTTGCGGACGCACCGGCGCTCGGGCCCGGTCCCGCCGAGACGCCGGCGCTTCCTCCTGCTCCTTCCGGTCCTTCCGGCTCCGCCACGGCGCCGGCACCGGAGCCGAAGCCGGTCCGGGCCCCGGCCGTCCTGGGGCGCTACGCGCTGCGCACCGTCCCCGCCCCGCCCACCGGGCTGGCGGTGCCCGGCCTGGGGGAGCACGTCGTCCACGTGGTCGACGGGGGCTCCGGCCTCGCCGCCCTCGTGGCCGGGCGCCTGGGCGAGCGGGGAGTCCCCGCCGAAGCCGTCACGGAATTGCCGCCGGAGAGCCGGGCGGTGCTGCTGCTGGGCGGCCTGGCCGAGGACCTGACGGTCGACGCCATGCTGGAGGTACAGCGGGACGCCTTCCGGGCGGCGCGCACGGTGGCACCGCGGTTCGCCGAGGAGGGCGGGGTGTTCGTCACCGTGCAGGACACCGGCGGGGACTTCGGAGCGGGGGGCGCGCAGGGCGAGCGGGCCTGGCTGGGCGGCCTCGCGGGACTCGTGCGGACGCTCGCCGGGGAATGGCCGGAGGCCGTGGTCAAGGCTATCGACTGCGCGCGATCGGGCCGTTCACCCGAGGCCGTGGCCGATGCGGTCGTCGGGGAACTGCTCCACGGAGGACCGTCGCTGGAAGCGGGCCTCCCCGCGGACGGGAGCCGTGTGACGGCAGTGGCCGTCGCCGCGCCGCCGGGAGCGGAGGACGGCGGCCCGGGACCCGACGACGTCATCGTCGTCACCGGTGGCGCCCGCGGGGTGACCGCCGCCGCGGTGACGGCCCTCGCCCGGTCCGGGCGGCCGCGGCTGGCCCTGCTGGGCCGCACCGAACTGGCCGACGAGCCCCCCGGGCTGCCGTCAGGGGCGGACGAACCCGCCCTCGTACGGGCGCTCGCCGCGCAGCGGCCGGGCACATCCCCGGCCGGTCTCGCTCAGGAGGCCCGTCGCGTCCTCGCCGTCCGCGAGATCCGGGCGACCCTCTCCGCGATCGAGGAAGCGGGCGCGCCCGTGCGTTACTTCCCGGCCGATACACGCGACCCCGACGCCGTACGAGCCGCTCTGCACGCCGTGCGCACCGAGTGGGGACCGGTGACCGGCATCGTCCACGGTGCCGGGGTACTGGCGGACAAGCGGATCGCGGACAAGACCGACCGGCAGTTCGACGACGTCTTCGGCACCAAGGTCTCGGGTCTGCGCGTCCTCCTGGACGCGACGGCCGCCGACCCGCTGCGGACCCTCTGCCTGTTCTCGTCCGTCGCCGGCTGTTTCGGGAACCCGGGGCAGAGCGACTACGCGATGGCCAACGAGACCCTCAACCAGGTGGCGACCACCGAGGCGGCCGCCCGCCCCGGCTGCCGGGTGCGAGCCCTGGCCTGGGGCCCCTGGCAGGGCGGCATGGTCACCTCCGCACTGGCGGACCACTTCGCGGCGGCCGGAGTGCCCCTGCTGGACGTCCCGGCCGGAGCACAGGCGTTCGTCGAGGAACTGACCCGCCCGGGCGAGGACGACCGGGTGGTCCTCATGGCACTGCCCGCCGGCGCCCGGGCGCAGGGAGGACTCCCCGCCGTCCTGCCGCCGACCGGGCTGCGCCACCCGCAGCCCGCCGGGGCGCGCGTCACCCCGGCCACACATCCGCACTTGGCCCACCACGTCATCCGGGGCCGGACGGTTCTGCCCCTGGCGCAGTCCCTGGAGTGGATCCTTGCGGCTGCCTGCGCCTGGAACCCTGCTGCCGCCGCCCTGACGCTGCGCGACGTCCGCGTCCTGCTGCCGGCCACCTGGGAAGAGACGGACGCCCGGAACAGGGAGTTCACCCTTCGCGGCACGAACGGGACCTCGGATCCCGGTTCGCTGACCGTGGAGTTGCGCGGTGAGGGGGGCCGCGTGCACTGCAGGGCGCTCGTGGCAACCGATGACGGCACGGCAGGCGCGATCCCGCCCGTACCGGCGGAGACGGATGACCCCGGCCTGCCGCCATGGGAACGTGGGGAGATCTACGACGGGGACGTGCTCTTCCACGGCCCGCTGCTGCACGCGCTGACGAGCGTCGAAGGGATGGGACCGGCCGGCGCCCGGGGCACCCTCGCAGGCCTGACCGTGCTGGGCTGGCCCGGTGACACGTGGCATGCCGACCCGGCCGCCCTCGACGGTGCCCTGCAACTCGCCCTGATCTGGGCGCGCGAGGCCCTCGGGCACGCCACGCTCCCGATGTCCGTGGGCACGTTCCTTCCCCACCGTCGTGGCCCCGCACAGGGCCCGGTCACCTGCACCCTCCTGCCGGTCCGGGCCGACGGCGGCCCGGACCGGTGCCACCTGCGACTGACCGGCCAGGACGGCACCCCCTTCGCCGACCTGCTCGATGTCGAGCTGGTCCGACGGCCGGACGTCCCCCCGGCCTCCGAAGGCGCCCCGAGCGAGGAGAGGCGGGACACCGGTGGCCTTTGAACCCATCGCCGTCGTGGGGCGCGGCTGCGTGCTGCCCGACGCGCTGAGCCCGGAGGCGTTCTGGCGGAACGTCCTCGACCGCCGGGTCAGCATCGGCCCGGTTCCGCAGGACCGCTGGGGGCTGTCAAGCACCGTGCCTGCCGTTGCCGAGGACCCGGCCCGGGCAGTCCACGGAGTCGGCGGATTCGTCCGCGGCTTCGACGACGTTTTCGATCCCGCCGCGTACGCCCTCGGCCGTGCGGAAGTCCAGAGCCTCGACCCGCTCTTCCAATGGGTCCTGCACGCCGGGCTCCGGGCCCTTGCCGAAGCCGGGCACCCGGCCGTCGCGCCGTCGCGCGCCGGCCTCGTCCTCGGCAACCTGTCGTACCCCTCCACAGCCGCCGCCCGGCACACCGAGCACGTATGGCTCGCTCAGCAGGAACCCCCGGTGCGGGACGCCCTGCTGGCAGCGGTGCCGCCCCGGCCCCATGCCTTCAACCGCTTCTCCTCCGGCCTCCCGGCCCTGCTCGCGGCCCGCGCGCTGGGGATGGAAGCCGGCGCCTACGCCCTGGACGCCGCCTGCGCCACCTCGCTGTACGCGGTCAAACTCGCCTGCGACCGGCTGCAGGACCGGGCGGCGGACCTGATGGTGGCGGGTGCGGTGAGCCGTTGCGATCCCCCGCTCATCCATGGCGGTTTCACGGTCATGGGTGCGCGCAGTCCGACGGGGCGAAGCCGGCCGTTCCACCGGGAGGCCGACGGCCTGGTGCCGTCCGAGGGCGCCGTCATGTTCGCCCTCATGCGCTTGAGCGACGCCCTGGCCCAGGACCGGCGGGTGCTCGCCGTGGTCCGGGGCGTGGGGCTCGGCAACGACGGACGCGCCTCCGGACTGATCGCCCCCGATGCCGCGGGCCAGGAGCGCGCGATGCGCGCGGCCTACGCGTCGGCCGGGGTGCCCCCCGAGTCCGTGGGGCTGCTGGAGTGTCACGCCACCGGGACGACCGTGGGAGACGCCGTCGAGGTCCGGTCGACGGGCCGGGTCTTCGCCGCTCACCGCGGGCTGCCGGCCGGATCCGTGAAGGCCAACGTGGGCCACCTGCTGACCGCCGCGGGCGGGGCGTCGCTGCTCAAGGTGATCGCCGCGCTGGGGGCCGGGGTCCTGCCGGCGTGCCCGCACGACGGCACCCCCACGACACTCGAGGGGCAGCCGATCCGGTTCCTCACGGAACACGAGGACTGGTCAGGCCCCCGCCGGGCGGCGGTGAGCGCGTTCGGCTTCGGCGGCTCCAACGCCCACCTCGTTCTCGACGCCGGGGACACGCACGACACCCCCTTGCCGCTCCCCGCCTCCGAGCCCCGGCCGGACGGCGTTCCCCTGGCGGTCGTCGCGCTCGCCGCCCGGGTGGGACGTGACGGCGGCACCGAGGACCTCGCCGTCGCGCTGTGCACGGGGCGGCCCGCCCGGGAACCGCGCCAGAGCGTCGACATCGCTCTGCAGGGCCTGCGGTTCCCTCCTGTGGACCTGCGGGAGACCCTGCCCCAGCAACTGCTGGTCCTCGACGCCGCGCGGGAGGCCGCCGGCGGCGTGTCCCTTCCGTCGTCGCGCACGGTCGTCGTCGTCGGGGCGGGCGTCGACCCGCAGGTGGGCCGGTACGCCGCCCGCCGCCGGATCGACGGCCTCTGGCAGCGTGCCGGGCTTCTTCCGCCACCCGGTGCGCCGACCGGGCTCCAGGACGCGTTCACACCTCCTGGCACCGCCGCCGGAGCTCTGGGCGCCATGATGAACATCGTCGCCAACCGCATCAACAGTCAGCTCGACCTGACCGGGCCCGGCCTCACCGTCTCGGCCGAGGAGGACTCCGGTACCACCGCCCTCGCCCTGGCCGCCCGCTTCCTGCGGGCGGGCGAGGCGGACGCCGCGGTCGTCGGAGCGGTCGACCTGGCGCACGACCCCGTACACCGGGCGGCCCTGCGCGACCTGGGCGTGGACAGGGAACCGGGGGACGCCGCGGTCGTCCTCGTCCTCAAACGGCTGCCGGACGCCGAGCGGGCCGGGGAACCGGTCCTCGCGATCCTGGACGACCAGCCCGACGGTGGCGCGTCCGACCTGCGGGTGAGTACCGTTCCCCTGGACGGCACGGAGGACTGCTGCGACAACTCCGCACTGTTCGGCACGCCGCACGCCGCCACCGGCCTGCTCGCCGTCGCGACCGCCGTCACCGCCTTGCACTTCGGATTCAGGCCCCGACCGGGCCGGTTCGCCGACATCGGAACGCCGTTGCGTACGGCCGAGGCCGTCGTCCCGGTCCTGGCGGGCCCGCAACGGCGGGTGCGGCTACGTGCCGCGCCCACGACCGGCGCGCCCGCCCGGCGCCACGGACAGGTCGCCTTCGTGTACACGAACGGTTCCGCCGCCTACCCCCACATGAGCCGGGAACTGACCCTCGCCCTGCCGGACCTCGCCGAGGCCGTCCGGCACCGCTGCGACACCGGGGACGGGGACGCCCCCTGGCCGCCCACGGACTTCGCCGGCACGGGCGTGCTCGGCAGGATCTGGGCCACCACCCGGCTCGCCGCCCTGCACACACTGATCACCCGGTACGTGCTCGGCCTGCGGCCCGACGCGGCCATCGGCTACTCCTCGGGCGAGACCTCCGCGCTGGTCGCTCTGGAGGCGTGGCCCGACGCCGCTGCCCTGGCCGAGGACGCCCGGCGCGGCGACCTGTTCACCCGTGACGTCACGGGCGAGTACCGGGCGGTCCGCCGCGCCTGGCAGGCCCGGGGCATCACCGGGCTCCGCTGGCGGAACTACCTGCTCACCGCACCGCTGGAAGAGGTCGAAGAAGCCGTCGCCGCCGAGCCGGCCGTGCACCTGATGGCGGTCAACGCCCCCGGCGTCTGCGTCATCGGAGGAGAGGAGAGCGCCTGCGCCGCCCTGGTACGGGACTGCTTCGCCCACCGGGCGGTCCGGCTCGACTACGACATCGCCGCCCACGCCCCCGAACTGGAGACGGTCCGAGACGCCTGGCACCGGCTGCACCGCCGGCGCACCGTGCCCGTCCCGGGCGTCCGCTTCTACCGGGGCGACACCGCCGAACCGTACGTGCCCACCGAGGAGAGCGCCGCCGACGCCATCACGGCCCAGTCCACCACGACGGTGGACTTCCCGGCGGTGATCGAGCGGGCCTACGCCGACGGCGTCCGCGTCTTCGTCGAGCACGGCCCCCTCTCCCTGTGCACCGACTGGATCGGCCGCATCCTGCACGGACGGGAGCATCTGGCGGTCGCACTCGACGAACCCGGCGGCCGTGCCCTGCACCGGTTGCGCCGGTCGGTGGAGCGCCTGGCGGCCGCCGGACTGTGCGACCCGGCACCGCTGCTGCGGCTGCTCGGGCCGGGCGATGCCGGACCTTCCGGACCGGTGGCGGACCGGATGCTGCGCGTACCGGCCCATCCCCCTGCCGTCAGGCTGCCCGCACCGTACGCACCCGTCACCGTCCTGCCCCCCGCACCGGCCCTGCCCCCGGTGCTCCCCACCGCCCCGACGAGCGGGGAACGGACCGCGGGGCCGCACGCCTCGCCACCCTCCCCGCCCGGCACCGCGGCCGTGGCACGGCACCGTGCCCGGGTCACCGCCCTGCACCGGCAGTACCTGACGGAGCAGGCCGCCCTGCACCAGCGGTTCCTGCAGGGACAGCGGCTGATGAAGGGGCAGCGACCGACGGAGGGTACCCTGCCCCGCTCGGCGGCCCCACCACAGGCCGGTCCGCTTCCGGTCCCCGCTCCGCCGGTCGCCCCGCCGCAGCGACCGGCCCTACCCGGACCGAAGTTCGACCGCGCACAATTGGAACGGCTGGCGGACGGCCCGGTCTCCGAGCTGCTCGGTCCGCTGTTCGCCCCCCAGGACGGCTACCGGCGCCAGACGCGACTGCCGGGGCCGCCCCTGCTGCTGGTGGACCGCGTCACGGGCATCGACGCGGAACCGGCCTCCATGGGAACGGGCACCATCTGGACCGAGACGGACATCCGGCTCGACTCCTGGTACCTGGACCACACCGGCCGGATCCCCGGCGGCCTGCTGGTCGAGGCCGGCCAGGCCGACCTGCTCCTCATCAGCTGGCTGGGCGTCGACCTCCTCAACCGGGGCGAGCGCGTCTACCGGCTGCTCGGCTGCGAAGCCACCTATCACGGCAGCGCACCGCGGGCGGGACAGACCCTGCGCTACGAGATCCACATCGACGGCCATGCGGAGCACCGGGGCACGCGGCTGTTCTTCTTCCGCTACGACTGCTTCGCGGGCGACGAGCCGGTCGTCAGCATCCGCAACGCACAGGCGGGATTCTTCACCGACGCCGAACTCGCCGCGGCCGGCGGCGTCGCGTGGACCCCGGGCGCGGCCCTCTCCCGCGACCTGCCCTTCGATCCGCCCACGCCGCCCCCCACCGCCGCGCGGTTCGGCGCCGACGCCGTACGGGCCTTCGCCGAGGGCCGCCCGTACGACTGCTTCGGACCCGCCTGGAACGTCACCCGCGCCCACGTGAGGACACCCCGCATCGACGGCGGACGGCTCCTGCTGATCGAGGAGATCACCGCGTTCGAGCCGACCGGCGGCGCACTGGGACGCGGCTACCTGCGCGCCGAGACGCGGCTGCACCCCGACGACTGGTACTTCGAGGGCCACTTCAAGAACGACCCCGTCATGGCAGGCTCCCTCATGAGCCACGGCGTGCACCAGGCCATGGCCTTCCACCTCGCCGCCCTCGGACTGACCATCGACCGCGACGGGGCCCGCTTCGAGGCCGAACCCGGCGTCACGGCCGTGTCGCGCTGCCGCAGCCAGGCGACCCCGGCGAGCCGGCACGTGGTCTACGAGATCCACGTCGGAGGCCTGAGCACCGGCCCGGAACCCGTGCTGTACGCGGAAGCCATGGTCAGCGTCGACGGCGTCAACGCCTTCCACGGCCGGAACCTCGCGCTGCGCCTGGTGCGGGACGCCCCGCTGGACCACTGGCGGGAACTGGGACCGCACCGTGAGCAGACCACCGGCGCATGCCCCGAACCCCGGCTCCTGGGCGGCCTCGTCGGCTATCACGAACGCCGCCCGGTGGTCACCGAGAACGGCTTCGCCCTCGACTACCCCTCGCTGCTCGCCTGCGCCTGGGGCCGCCTCGGCCAGGCCTTCGGGCCGTCCGCTGCCGCCTTGGACCGGGCGCCGACCACCATCCATCTGCCGGGCCCGCCCTACCACTTCATGAGCCGCATCGTGTCCCTCGACGCCTCTCCGGGCCGGCCGCGGCCGGGCAGCGTGGTCGTCGCCGAGTACGACGTGCCCGAGGAGGTGTGGTACTTCGAGCAGAACGGTACCGCCGTGATGCCCTGGGCGGTCCTGATGGAGGTCGCGCTGCAGCCGTGCGGCTGGCTGGCGGTCTGCACCGCCGACACCCGCTCCCTCACCACCGGGCCCCGGCTCGTCTTCCGTAATCTGGACGGCACCGCCCGACTGCACCGGCAAGTGCGGCCGGGCGTACGAATCGTGCGCACTCGAGTGGAATTCACCGGCTCCGCCGGGCACGGGGACACGACGATCGTCTCCTTCACCGTCGACTGCACGGCCGACGGGGCGCCCCTGCTGACCACGACGGCGTCGTTCGGGTTCTTCCCGCAGACCGCGCTCGACCGGCAGGTCGGCCTGCCCGCCGATGCCGATGAGCGTACGCAGTGGGCTGCGCCCTGCGACGTGAGTGCCGACCTCACAGCGCAACGCCCGGCCGGTGGCGCACGGCTTCCCGGCCCCATGCTGCGGATGCTGGACCGCGTCACCGGCCACTGGCCGGACGGCGGCCCGGCGGGCCTGGGCCGGCTGCGGGCGGAGAAGCCGGTGGACGCCGGTGCCTGGTACTTCAAGGCGCACTTCTTCAGGGACCCGGTCCAGCCCGGTTCCCTGGGTGTGGAGGCGATGGCCCAGCTGTTGCAGTTCCACCTGTTGAAGTCAGCTCCGGCGTCGGCGATCGCCGGCGGCACCCTCGAACCCCTGACGGGGCGGGAGTTCACGTGGCGCTATCGAGGCCAAGCCGTCCCTGCCGACGGGCGGATCACCGTCGGCATCGACATCACCGAGCAGGGCGAAGACGAAGAGGGACGCCACGCCCGGGCCGACGGCTGGCTCTGGGTGGACGACCGCCGTATTTACCGGGTGCGGGGGCTGGGTGTGCGACTGGGCCGCACATGAAGGGGGAGGGTCGTCAGGTCCGGGGTGGGCACCGGAGAGCGCGGGTGGCCGAGTGCGCCTCCTGGAGCGCTGATGCAGCCTCTGGTGAGCGTTTGTGCACGGAGGGTGAGGAAAGCCTCTCGGTGCGTCTTGAGGCGGCAGTCGCCGCCCTGACTCTCGGGAGGTCCGCCATCAACACCATCCGTCGTGCCGTCGCAGCAGCCGCGGCAGGGGTTCTCCTCACCATCGGGAGCGTGGCCATGGCCACGCCCGCCCACGCCGACAACGAGGGCGCGAAGTTGTACTGCGCGCTGGTCCGGGCCCTCTACGACCAAGCGCAGTTCATCGGGTGCCAGAACCTGGAGTGAGAGCCCGTCCACCATGGCACGCGGACCCCTTTGCGTGCCGCGTGACGGGGCCTCCGCCGGCCAGGACCGGCGGAGGTCCCGCGCCGTTGCGGCAGCGTCACCGGTGTTGCGGCGCGTGCTCGGCGCAGCCGAGTGCGCGGACGACCCCCGCGATGCCGTCCTGCTGCCCGATCATCGCCCCGATGCGGCGGGTCCGTTCGCGGTAGCGGCCGTCGGCGAGGAGCCGCGTGAGGGCAAGGCCGAGGTTGTCGCTGTCGAGGCGGGGCATCGGAACGACGGCGGGGGTGAGGCCGAGTGCGTGGAGCCGGGCGGCCCAGAAGGGCTGGTCGAGCTTGAAGGGGACCGGGAGGGTGGGGAGAGCGGCTTGCAGGGTGGCGTGAACGGTCCCCGGCCCCGCGTGGTGGACGGCGGCGGCCATGCGCGGGAAGAGCCAGGCGTGCGGGCATTCCTCGATGGTGAGGATGTCATCGCCTTCGCCGTCGCCTGCCAGGCCGGCCCAGCCGCCTTGGACGACGGCGCGGATCCTGAGTCGGCGGACGGTGCGGGTGATGATCCGGGACAACTGTTCCGCATGGCCCCGGCCCATGCTGCCGAAGCCGAAATACACGGGTGCGGGCCCGGAGGCGAGGAAATCGGTGAGACGGTCATCGGGCCGCCAGTCCGGCGGCTGAGCGGGCCGCCAGACGCCGACGGTCTTGTGCCTGGAGGGCAGAGGCATGCGGTCGGGCAGCAGAGCGCTGCCGAAACCGTAGTACACCGGGTGGCGACGGGCGGAAGGGATCAGGGTGTCGCCGGTGAAGCGGTGGCGCAGGCCGAGTTCACGTCGTAGGGCGGTGACCACCGGCGCGTACAGCGGGCCGAGGATGCGTTGGACCAATGCATCGGCGACGGTGTAGCGCAGGCGCGGGGTCCCGGAGATGAGCCGCGGAAGCATCATGGCGTGCGAGACGGTGAAGACGCCGATGCACGGCAGGCGGAGCCCTTCGCCGATGACAGCCGCCTGAGGGTGCATCAGGGGATGCGCGAGGAGCACGTCGGCGCCTTCGCCGGCTGCTTCCAGAAGCACCTTGCCTGCGGTGAGCGCCATGTCCTGGCCGTTGGCGATCCGTGCGCGGCGCGGTTTGTGCGCTCCCACCGCCGCTTCCTGCTCGTCCAGGGGCATGGCCCGTACCCGGAACCCGTGTTCGCGGAAGAGGGCCGCGTACCGCCGTGAGGTCACCACCGTCACCTGGTGGCCGGCCTTGCTCAGGCCGGTTGCGAGGCCGGTGTAGGGGGCGATGTCGCCGGTGGTTCCCCAGGCGGCCAGGAGGATACGCTGCGGCGTGGCCGGTTGAGGCTTGAGGGGGGATTGCATGGCTGCGGGACTCCCGGAGTTCAGGGCATCGTCTCGATCGAGCAGTGCTGCAGGGTGCCGAGCGGCCTGCCGTCCAGGAAGAGCGTGACGAGAGCGGCGAAGTCGGCGTCGCGCTCCATGTGCAGCAGGTGGTCGGCGTTCTTCATGACGACGAAGGTCGCGCCGCTGATGGTGGCTGCGACGGCCCGGTTGTCGGCGACGGTGGTGGCGGTGTCGAACTCGCCCACTCCGACGAGTGAGGGAACGCCGCGGAGGCCACCCGGGGGCAGCGGGTCGCGCAGCAGGAGGAACCCGCGGTCGTGGACGTAGCGGACGAGGGGGTCGCCGGGGGACGCGGCGAGCTGGTCGAGCACGACGCGCCCTGCGGCTTTGATCAGCAGGTGCCGTTCTGCCGCCGCGGTGTTGGTCAGGACGCCGACCAGGTCGCGGGCGGCTCGCAGCCGATCGGACGGGCCCTCGGTGGAGCGCGGGTTCCGGGTGTCGGCCTCCTGGTGCAGTCCTTTGCTGATCAGTTCCGCCAGGCGAGGGGCGGGCCGGGGCGAAGCGCCGAAGAGCATCAGCCGCGTGACGCGATCGGGGTGGCGCTGGGCGAGTCGGTAGCCGATGGGATAGCCGGAGGAGACACCGAGGACGGCGAAGCGGTGGATACGGAGCCGGTCCATGGCGTGCAGGGCGGCGTCGGTGAGGTCGTCCCAGCTCAGGCTCTGCGCTGCCTGCCCGGGCGTGCGGGCGGGTGGCAGGTCGGGGATGACGAGGGGGAGCCGGGAAGCCACGTGGCGCTCGAAGCGTGCCCACGAGTGCCTGGTCTGCAGGCCGCCGCTGAGGACGAGGAGCGGTTCGGCGCCGGCCGGGCCGTACGGGACGACGGTCCTGCACGGGAAATCCACGGCCCTCCAAGGGATGCGGCGGTCGTGCGCACCGGCATCTGCGGACAGGAGCGGGGAGCCTTGCCGGGTCACGCCTTCGCCGCCAAATGCCTTCCGATGAGTGCCGCGAGGTCGGCGACGGTGGAGTTCGCCGACAGGTCGGCTTCGGTGATCACCAGGCCGTACTCGTCCTCGATGACCATCGCGAGTACGGCGACGGCCATGGAGTCCACGCCGGCCTCCGCCAACGTGGCCTCCGGGGTGACCGGTCCGGGAGGCAGTCCGGCCTTCCCGGTCAGAATGCCGATGACCGTCTTCTGCATGTCGTCCATGCGCCTGGCCTTCCGGACGTGACGGGTGGGGGTTGCCGACTGTGAGTGACAGCCGGGGGAGGGGCCGCCGCGGCGCTCCGAGGTCGTGAGTCACAGGTGGGCAGTGAGAGCGTGTGGCCATGTGGCGGTGGTGGCGGCCCATGACAGGCCGCTGCCGAAGGCCACCATCAGCACCCGCTGATCGGGTTTGATCGCGCCGTCGGAGGCGGCGTGTGCGAGCAGGATCGGAACGGACGCCGCGGCGGTGTTGCCGACGTGCTCGATGTTGGACGGCATGCGGGCGGTCGGGAAGGACAGGGTGGCGGCCACGGCCTGTGTGATCGTCGCGTTCGCCTGGTGCGCGACGAGCACGTCGACGTCCTCCAGGCTCCAGTGTGCGGCCTCGGCGGCGGCGATCGCGGCGGCGCTCATGCGCTTGACGGCGTTGCGCACGACTTCGGTGCCGCGCAGGTGCAGGTACGCATCGGCGCCGCCGAGGTCCGGTGCGGGCGTGCGTCGGCGGGAGCCGCCGGCTGGGATGGCGATGGCGTCGGCGAGGGTGCCGTCGCTGCCCCATACCGATGGGCCGAAGGTGGGGGGCTCACCGGGTTCGGCCCGCCGCAGCACGGCTGCGCCGGCGCCGTCGCCGAAGATCGGGGCGGTGCTGGAGTCCCGGGGGTCGACCATGGTGGAGGAGCTTTCGGCGCCGATCACCAGGACCGTTCCCGCGGTGGCGGCGGCGATCAGCCCGCGGGCGAGCTCGCAGCCGTAGAGGAACCCCGAGCAGCCGGCGTTCAGGTCGAAGGCGGGGACGCCGGTCATGCCCAGGCGGCTCGCGACTTCGGGAGCCCCGGCGGGGCAGAGCCGGTCCGGGGTCGTGGTGGCCAGGACGAGCGCGTCGACGCGCGACGCCCCGGCCGAGGCCAGCGCGCGGGCGCCCGCCTCCGTGGCCAGGTGCACGGTGGCCTCGCCGTCGCTGACACGGTGCCGGCGGGCGATGCCGATCCGCCGCCGTACGAAGTCGTCCATCACGGGGCCCATGAGATCCGCGTTGGTCACCACGGTCGGCGGCAGCCAGCACCCCAGTCCCGCCAGTACGGTGTTCGTCTTCTGCTCTTCTGCCACGGTTCTTTCCGTTGGGGCGGGGTGGCGGGTGGTCGTCACCCGACAGCCATGGCCGGTTCGGTCAGGTAGTCGAGATCGGTGAGCGGGCGGCCGGTGAAGAACCGCATCACCAAGTCGCTCGCCTCGTAGCGGCGTTGCAGGAACACCCAGTGGTCCGCTTCGCCGATCGCCGCGAACGTGCAGTCCCCGATCGTGGCCGCGAACTCCTTCTGCTCCTGCAGGGAGCTGATGGTGTCGTGCTCGCCGCAGAACACCAGCGTGGGTACGCCGTGCAGACCGCCCTCGGGATCCAGGTTCTCCAGGACCGAACGCTCCATCGTCCGGAACCCGTGCGCGCTGCCGGTGACGGCCCGCAGGGTCATCCGCTTGACCAGCTGACGCACCACATCGCGGTTCCTGACGGTCGCCTCGGCGTCGGAGCACAGGAACATCTCCGCCAGGACGTCGACGAACCCGTTCGCATCCCCGGACAGCATCCGCCGGGCGCCGCGCATCCACAGGTCGATGAGTTTGTCGCTGATGCGGACGGGCACGCCGCCCAAAGCCAGCTTGGCGTACCGGTCCGGGCGTCTTTGCGCGCAGCGGAAGGCGACCGCTGATCCGAAGGAGTAGCCGAGGAAGTTGACGCGCTCCAGGCCGAGGTCGTCGATGATGATCTCGATGGCCCGGCACATGGTCTCCATGTCCTGCTCGGGCCGCAGCGGCGTGGATTCACCGGCGCCGGGGAGGTCCACCGAGATCAGGCCGGCGTGGGGCAGGACGTGACGCTCCATGATGGACCAGCCGTGCATGCCTTGCAGAACGCCTCCGAGGACGAGCACGGGATCGATGGCGGGGGCGTCGCTGTTCACCACCTGGTAGGAAAACGACAGCCCGTCCAATTGCAGGGCGTGGGTGATCGTCTTGGTCACAGCTCTCCGTCGCAGGTCGGGTCGGTTCGTTCGGAGTCAGCCGATCGCGGACGCGTCCTGCTGCCGGTCGCCCGCCGCGTCCAGGGCCTGCTGTACGAGGTCGGCCGTCTCCTGGAGCGTGGTGTTCCCGGAGGCCAGCGAGTCGTCCAGCTGGATCCTGTAGTGGTCGGAAAGGGTCACGAACATTTCCACCTGCGCGATGGAGTCCAGCTCGAGGCTGTCGAACGAACGGCCGCCGGTCAGTTCCCCGGGATCGAGGTCGTAGGTGGTGGCCAGGTAGTCGCGAATGAAGTCGAACGGCCGCTGAACCGGCTCCCCCATGAAAAACTCCTTACCGTCGTGCGGGTTTGAGATCGGGCCAGGACAACGCGACCGCCCCCCATACAGCGCCGCCTCCGAACGCGGTCAGCAGCGTCCGCGTACCGGGGGCGACGGCCCGGGCCTCGACCAGATCGTCCATGACCAGAGGAATCGATGCCGAAGAGGTATTGCCGACTTTATGAACGTTCCCGAAGCGGCTGGCATCGGGCACTCCCACCAAGTCGGCCACCTTGTCCAGGATCCGCTGGTTGGCCTGGTGGCCGATGAACGCGCCGACGGAATCCACCGGCCATCCCGCCCTCTCCAGCAATTCCCGGGACACCTCGGTCATCCGGCGCGCCGCGTGGGCGAACATCTGCGGCCCCTGCATCCGCAGGCAGCGGTCCGCCACCGGCGCGGCACCCCCGGGGTCCGGCCGGCGGGAGCCGCCGGCTTCGACCACGGCGAGGTCCTTCTGCATGCCGTCGCTGCCCAGGCAGGTCGCCTGAACGGCGCCGGGCTCGTCGGGCTCGCCGCCGCGCAGCACCACGGCCCCGGCCCCGTCGGCGAAGACCACGGCGGTGCCGCGGTCCGAGGGGTCGGTGATCGTCGACAGCGTCTCCGCGGCCAGGACCAGCACGCACTCCGCCGACCCCGACCGGATCCACGCGTCGCCCACGGCCAGCCCGTAGGTGAACCCCGAACAGGCCGCCGCGACGTCGAACGCCGGCAAGGTGCCCAGTCCCAACCGGGCGGCGACCCACGGAGCCGTTGCCGGTGAATGGTGGTCGGGCGTCGTGGTCGTCAGTACGACGAGGTCCACGACCGGATCGCCGGCGCTGCGCAGGGCCGCGCGGCCCGCTTCGACCGCGAGGTCCCCCGTGCCGGTTCCCGGCTCCACCCACCGTCTGCACCCGATCCCTGTCCTGCTGCGAATCCACTCGTCACTCGAACCGAGATGCGCAAGCGCCGGGTCGTCGTTACGGATCACGCGCGGAGGGAGGTGGGAACCGACACCGGCCACCACGGCAGCGGAACTGGCCATACGAATCCCCCGGATCGACAGCAAGCCTGTGATCGTGCGTCAATCGTGCGCCACTGTATTTCACGCATTAAGTGCCCGTCAAAG
This sequence comes from Streptomyces sp. KLMMK, assembly GCF_036961605.1. NCBI lineage: Bacteria > Bacillati > Actinomycetota > Actinomycetes > Kitasatosporales > Streptomycetaceae > Streptomyces > Streptomyces sp. KLMMK. The sequence continues at coordinate 30,319 of NZ_JBAMDC010000009.1, read as the reverse complement.
GAGTCGGGGATTCCTTCTGACGATCACGTTTACCGTGCAACGAAAGTGCGATCATCGAACGAGCAGGCATCCGCATTCTTGTTCCGGCGATGGATGTATGTGGCCGTGAGCTGTTTGATTTCCGCTCGCCCCGTATTAGGGAACGCTTGCGCCCTGACCGCTTCAGATCTTGCGGTGCCGCGTCACCGTGCGCGGACCACTCACGCCACGGTGGCTTCCAGAATCAGTGCCTGCGGCGCGCGGAGGTACGCGGACCAGTAGGCGTCTCCGAGAAGCCTCCGGCCCCGCGGCGACACGGTCGGAGGTGTCCAGGACGTGCCGGCGAAGCCCGCCGCGCGGGCGGCTCTTTCGTAGGTCCTCCGCGACCACCAGTGCGCGGTGACGTGCAAGCGGCCGCCGGGGAGGAGCGCGTCCAGGGTGACGGGGGCGCCCTCCCGTTCTTCCGGCTGCGTCAGGGTGAAGCCGTAGGGGGCGTAGTAGGCGGTGCCCCGCCCGTAGTCCGGGTTGAGCGTGACGGCGACGAGGCGGCCTCCGGCGGGGCGCAGCGCGCGGCGGGCCGTGGTGAGGACGGCGGTGAGCTCCTGCTCGGAGCGGGCGTAGCACAGGACGTAGACGCTCAGGACGAGGTCGGTGGTGCCGTCGAGGCCCACGGCGGCCGGGCGGGTGGCGTCGGCGTGCACGTACCGGACGCCCACCGGCCGTGCCCGCTCGACGGCCCGTGCCGTGGCCAGCATGCCCGCGGAGCTGTCGGCGCCGGTGACGCGGGCCGCGCCCCAGGCCGCCAGGCGACGGGTGTAGAGGCCCGAGCCGCATCCGAGGTCGAGCGCGTCGAGCCCGGTGACGTCACCGACGGCCCGCCGGACCGAGTGGTGTTCCAGGTGCTCACGGAACGGCAGCCGGGCGGATTCCTCGTAGAGGGCGCCCAGGGCGTCGAACGCGTCCGTTCTTCCGGCCGCGCCCGCCGTGTTGAGGTCGCTCATACGGGATTACCTCCAGACGACGGGCAGGGTGGCGGGCCGGATGAACATGGAGGTGGTGTCCCAGGCGATCTCCCGGGGTGACACGGCAAGCTCCAGACCGGGCAGGCGCTCGAACAGGGCGTGGTAGGCGACGGTCAGGGCAGTGCGCGCCTGGGCGGCGCCGAGGCAGTAGTGGGGGCCCGCTCCGAAGGTGGGGTCGGCGTTCTCCCGCCGCTGGATGTTGAACCTGGCGGGGTTGCGGTAGTGGGCGGGATCCCAGGTGGCGCCGAGCATCGTGGCGCACACGGCGTCGCCCTCGCGGATGAGCGTGCCGTGCAGTTCGACGTCCTCCAGGGCGATGCGCGGCAGTCCGAGGACGCCGTTGTGGTGGTACCGCAGTACCTCCTCGACCGCAGCCGGCCACAGGGCCGGATCCGCGAGGCAGCGCAGGAGCTGGCCGCGGTGGAGCAGGAGCGTCAGAGGGCCGGTGGCCATGGGGGAGACCAACGATTCCACGCCGGTGACGAGCAGGTAGGAGGCCGTCCCGTACAGCTCCTCCTCCGTGATGTCCCCTGCTTGACATGCTGTCAGAAGCGCGCCCAAGGGGTCGTCGCGTCGGGACCGATCGGCACGGCGAAGGTCGACGGCCCGCCGCGTGAAACCGGTGACGGCCTCGGTCGCGGCGGCCACCTCCGCACTGTCGGCGGCGAAGCCCGACTGCGCGGCGAACCCCGCTGCGCCCTGTTCCCACAGCGACCGGGGAACGCGCAGAAGCGCACAGGCCAGCCGCGGCGGGAGGGGAGCGGCGAAGGCCTCCATGAGATCGCAGGGATTGGGACCGCGGGCCGTTTCGCCGAGGACCTCGTCGACCAGTGCGCGGATCACCGGGCGGCAGCGCGCGGCCGCCGTGCGCGTGTAGTAGGGCGCGAGGATCTGGCGGAGCCGGGTGTGGTCCGGCGGGTCGAGGTTGAAGAGGGACCCGGGCACGGCGGTGAAGTCCTCGCCGACCACCCGCGGAGCCCCAGCAAAGGCGAGTCTGCGCGAGAAGCGCCGGTCGGCCAGGACCGAGCGGATGTCGTCCCCGCGCGTGAGCATCCAGGCCCGCGCCCCGGACGGCAGCAGGACGGGGCAGACCGGACGGTGGGCCCGCGCCCAGTGGACGACGGGCGGCGGTGTGCCCATGGGGCCGAGGGCGAACGGGTAGCGCAGGGGCAGGGAAGGGGCGGTCGACGGCATCGGCAGGGCGGTCACAGAGCCGCGGCCTCCCGGCCCGAAGACGCCCTGTAGGGCGAGCCCTGTACGTCCTCCGCCGCGCTGCCGGGGGACGGCCCCCTGGCGGGCGTGACGACGACGAAGCCCTGCCCCGGAGCGGGAGACAGCGCGGAGCCGTCCTCCAGGAGCGACTCGATGAGCGGGATGCGCCGGTGGTAGACGAGGACCGACGAGCCGACGCCGAAGATGCCGGGCGAATCGAGCATGACCGGCAACTCCGCCCAGGCGTAACGAGCCGCGGTGTCCAGCGCCTCCTCGGACAGCCCCGGATCCGGTGCCGGCCGCGACGATCCCCGCTCCCGTACGCCGAGCGCGCCGGCCACGGCCGCCCGGGCGACGGCCCGGCATGCCGCGCGGACACCGGGATCGTGGCGGTACATGTGTTCCGCGGTGCGGCGCAGTTGCCGGTATCGAGGCAGCGCCGCCAGGGACGTACCCGTGTGGACCCGGCCCTCGCCGCACCCGGCGCGGGCGAGCGCGCGCTGCGCCGGACCGCGGAGCTTCTTGACCGCCCTGCGCGCCCGGCCCACCGCCACGGACGGTTCCACGCCGGCAGCGATGAGGGTGTAGGCCGCCTCGTAGCTCGGGATGAACACGTCCACCGTGCGGAAGGTGCCGGCGGCCCACTCCACCAGGGACTCGACCCGCCGCGCCGTGAAGTAGCCGTTCCACGGCGACAGTCCGATCAGAGCGTGCTCGGCCGCCATGAGATGGCGCCCGCACCGCTCGGTGCAGGGAAGCGTGCGATAGGGGGGTGTGGTCTCCATGGGCTCGGTGGGATCTCCATGGCGGTGCGGGTTCGCGTCGGGCGTTCTCGTTGCGGGGTGCGCTGTCCGGTGGGCACATGGTGACGCAACGCCCGCGCCGCGGGCCGTATCCCACGCCGGATGCAGCGGGTCCGCCGCCCGGGTCACTCCGGGTGCCGGTGCATTCGGGTGGCTTCACGTGCATCCCGCGTACGGCGGAACACGGCGGGAGACTCCTCAGGGAGTTGCCACGCGTGTGCACATCAAGAGCAAGAGCCGCCTGCACCTCGAGAAAGGAAACCGGCATGCTGGGAGACAAGCTGAACCCCGGGGAACTCGTCCGCTTCGGTGAAGGGCGTGGCGAGTACCATCTGACGGCCCGAGCGGCCGCGGCCTTGCAGGAAGCCGGGATCACGCTGAAAGCGCTGTCCCCCGGCGAAGCGCACACCAATGGGAACGGGGGAGTGTCGCTTCCCATCACCGGCGGAGGCATCAGCCCGGACTTCTCCCGGGGCACGCTGCAGTGCAAGGGCGGCTTCGACTTCGCCCACGGGGACGGCCGCAGACTGCAGATCCGTGACCACTGGGCGGACGCGGCGGCCTCGCGCTACTACGCCACCGTCGACGGCCGCGAAGTGCCCTGGCTCGCCTTCCGCCTGGACCCGCAGGTGCTGTCACTGACCCCGGCCCGGCTGACGGCGAAGCTCCCGGTCACGCTGACCGATGAGGGGGCGGCGTTGTTCACGGAGGTGCTGGGCGTCTCCCCGGTCCCTGCGGGCGAGGGCCTCTTCGACACCGAGGGCCGGGTGTCGCTGATGAATACGCCGGTGGGCCTCTGACGTAAGCGGTTCGAACACGGAACACCCTGGCGCACCCCGGCGCAACCCCGGCGCCGTATCCGCCTTCGGTCATGCAGGAGTGGACGCACCTCTCCCCACTCTCAACGTATAGCGCACAGGGGGCCTTGCGGCAAGGCCCCGGTCATGGCGCACAATCACCGGCCGAAGGCGGAAACAAGGGGGAGAATTCGTGATCGACGTGATCGTGGCCGGCGGCGGGCCGACCGGTTTGATGCTGGCCGGCGAGCTGAGGCTGCACGGCGTGCACGTGGTCGTACTGGAGAAGGAGGCCGAGCCCACCAGGTTCGTCCGCGCGCTCGGCCTGCATGCGCGCAGCATCGAGGTGATGGCCCAGCGCGGCCTGCTGGAGCGTTTCCTCGCGCACGGCCGGCAGCACGCGGTCGGTGGCTTCTTCGCCGGCATCGGCAAGCCGTGGCCCGACCGGCTGGACACCGCGCATCCCTACGTCCTCGGGATCCCGCAGACCGTCACCGATCGCCTGCTGGCCGAGCACGCCACCGAGCTCGGCACCGAGGTGCGGCGCGGCTGCGAGGTGGCCGGGCTGAGCCAGGACGAGGACGGGGTGACCGTCGAGCTGACGGACGGCACGCGGCTGCGCTCGCGCTACGTCGTCGGCTGTGACGGCGGCCGCAGCACGGTGCGCAAGCTGCTCGGCGTGGGCTTCCCCGGCGAGCCCACCAGGGTCGAGACGCTGCTGGGCGAGATGGAGGTGGCCGAGGACCCGGCGACGGTGGCCGCCGTCGTCACGGAGATCCGCAAGACCCAGCTGCGGTTCGGCGCCGGGCCCCTCGGGGGCGGGGTGTACCGCGTCGTCGTCCCCGCCGCGGGGGTGGCCGAGGACCGCACGGTCCAGCCGACGCTCGGGGAGTTCAAGCAGCGGCTTCGGGAGGTCGCGGGCAGCGACTTCGGCGTGCACTCGCCGCGCTGGCTCTCCCGGTTCGGCGATGCCACCCGGCAGGCCGAGCGCTACCGGGTGGGCCGGGTGCTGCTGGCCGGCGACGCGGCGCACATCCACCCGCCGATCGGTGGGCAAGGGCTCAACCTCGGCATCCAGGACGCGTTCAACCTCGGCTGGAAGCTGGCCGCCGAAGTGGGCGGCCGGGCACCGGAGGGGCTGCTGGACAGCTACCACACCGAGCGGCACCCGGTCGCCGCCGGCGTCCTGGACAACACCCGCGCGCAGATGGAGCTGATCTCCCTCGAGCCGGGCGCCCGGGCAGTGCGCCGGCTGCTGTCGGAACTGATGGACTTCGAGGACGTGAACCGGTTCCTGATCGAGAAGATCATTGCGATCGGGGTCCGCTACGACTTCGGCGAAGGGCATGAACTGCTCGGCCGGCGCCTGCGGGACGTACAGCTGAAGCGGGGGCGCCTCTACGAGCTGATGCACGGCGGCCGAGGTCTGCTGCTCGACCGGACCGGCCGCCTCTCGGTGGACGGCTGGGCCGACCGGGTCGACCACGTCGTCGACGTCAGCGAGGAACTGGACGTGCCGGCAGTACTGCTGCGGCCGGACGGCCACGTGGCGTGGGCGGGCGAAGACCAGGCAGGTCTGCTCGGCGAGCTGCCGAGGTGGTTCGGCGCCGCCGCGAGCTGAGCGCGCCCGGTCGTGGCACCGGGCCCTCCCCGGCTGCCGGTATGTGCTCCGGGGCGCGGTCCGGTGATCCGCGCAGCGTCACGCGGTGTCCGTCGTGCCCGCTGCGCCGATCAGCTCCCGCAGCGCTTCCGGACCGGGTGCGACGGCTTCGGCGAGCCTGGTGCCGCTGCGGAACGCCATGACGACGGGGACCGGGCCCACGCCCGCCTTCTGGGCGACCTCGTACGCCTCGTCCAGGTCCACCGAACGGAATTCGGTGCCGGCGAATTCGGGAAGTCCGGAGAAGCGCTCGAGGAGGGGACCGGTCACGCGGCAGAGGGAGGCCCACGTCGCGCAGAAGAACACCACCACCGGCTTGTCCTGGCTGATCGTCTCCTCGAACTCGGCCAAGCTCGTCAGCGGTGTGATGGCCATGTCGTTCGTCCCTTCGTGACTCTTCCGGCGTGCATGGAGGGGGACAGCCCGTGTGCATCACGGTTCCACGGGTCGGGTGGTCGCGCATACCGGCCGTCGCGCCCTGCCGTCAGGAGCCCGGAACGAAAGTGAGCGGGGGGAACGAGAAATGAGCCCCGGGCGCCATGCGCCCGGGGCTCACCGGTCCTTCTTCGCTGACGCCTTCTAGGCTGCGGCAGCCGCCGCCGCCGTGTCTGCGGACTCGTCCGGGCGGGGGACGCGGTGCAGGCCCTTACGGTCGTAGAGGCGCGTCACGCCGAAGCCGAAGAGCACGGAGGCGACCAGGGCGATGCCCATGGAGATCCACGCGCGGGTCAGGCCCGCGTCGCCCTGGGCGTCGTAGTACAGGATGGAGCGCGTGCCCCCGGTGATCGCCCGGAGCGGCTCGAACTCCGAGAGCGTGCGGAAGAAGCCGGGCAGCGCCTCCAGCGGCACGGTCGCTCCGGAGGACGGGACGGCCATGGCGATGAAGACGATGGTGGAGACCAGCATGCCGGGCGTGCCGAAGACGGCGAGCATGGCCAGGGCGCTGACGCCGACGGCCGCGATCGTGCCCACGGAGTAGAGCCACAGCAGGCCGAGGTGCGAGGCGTCCATGTCGAGGACGCCGACCGTGGCGAGTTCGACGAGGGATCCCATGACCACGGAGAGGCCGAGCATGAGGACCGTGCCGACGGCCAGCGTGCGGACGCGGCTCGTGTGCCGGACGGGCATCCGCTGGCGGAAGGGGCCGAAGTCGGTGTGCACGTAGCCGAGCGCGGTGTCGACCTGGGAGCTGATGGCGTTGGCGCCGAGCACGCCGCAGACGACGAGGACCAGGGCGTAGTAGAAGGCGCTCAGACCCATGGCGCTGTGCGTGCCGAGCGGGTGGCCGTCCGCCACCTCGACGTTCACCGGATCGGTGAGCATCAGCTTGGCGGCCGGAGCGAGCGGGGCCTTCTGGGCGGCGGCCCGGTCGAGGAGGTCCTTGCCGAGCCGGGCGGAGGCGGCGTGGGCCGCCTTCTGGTTCGCCTGGCTGGCCATGGAGGAGCCGATGCTGCCGGCGGACTGGTTGGTCAGCACCGTCAGGGTCGGGCGCTTGGCCTCCGTGGCCTTCGGGCTGGTCAGCCCCGCCACCGTGGCGGTGAAGTTCTCCGGGACGACGAGTGCGCCGTAGACCTTGCCCTGGCCGAGCCGCTTGTCGGCCTCCTGCCGGCTGACGACCTGCCAGGCGAAGCTGTCGTTGTTCGCGGCGGACTTCTCGATCCCGGAGACGACCTGGTCGCCGAGGTTGAGGTGCTTGCCGTTGGTGTCGGCGCCGCGGTCGCTGTTGACCAGTGCGATGGGCAGGTCGCGCAGGTTGCCCTTGGGGTCCACGTTGCCGCCGACGTACAGCAGGGCGAACAGGATGGAGACCACCGCGACGATGAGGCCTGAACCGATCCACAGCTTCGGGCTGCGGAGTACGGAAGAGGGCTCGGGGGAAGGCATATTCGCTCCGAGTTCTTACCTAGAGTAACTAGATACTGAAGGTATCCAGTAGCTAGATAGTGGCAGTATCTTCCAGGAGTGTCCAGTCGTCGCAGTAGGACGCCCGGCCGGCGCACCACCAGCAAGGAAGCCGCATGAAGATCTCCGAGCTCAGCCGCACGACCGGCGTGCCGGTCGCCAGCATCAAGTACTTCCGGCGGCAGGGCCTGCTGCCCGCCGGCAAGGCGACGGCCGCGACGCTGGCCGAGTACGGGCAGGAGCACGTCCAGCGCCTGCGGCTGATCAAGGCGCTGACCACCCTGGGCGGGCTCTCCATCGCCGCCACCCGCGACGTCCTCACCGCCGTCGACCAGGCGCACAGCACCGACAGTGCCCTCGGGGCGGTGAGCTACGCCCTGCCGGTGCCCGTCGCGGAGTCCCCGGCCGGCGACGCCGGCCGGGAGGCGGAGATCGGCTCGGCCGCGGAAGCGGAGGTGGCGGACCTGATCGCGGCCATGGACTGGCAGACGCCCGGCACGTCCCCCCACGTGGAAGGGCTCACGGCGGCGCTGCGAGAGCTCAGGCGCCTCGACGCGGACTACCGGCCCGGCGAACTCGTCGCCTACGCGGAGCTGGCCCGTTCCATCGCCCGTCTGGACCTCGACCGCGCCGCCGCCTTCGACGACGCCCCGGAGGCCCTGGCCGAGCAGGCGGTCATCGTCTTCGCCCTCTCCGCCCCCGTGCTCGAACTGCTCCGGCGGCTGGCCCAGGAGGACCAGGTCCGCCGCCGCATCCCGAGCCTCCCGGGCGACGGCCCCCGCAGCGGATGACAGCGGTGACAGCGGTGACAGCGGTGGCAGCGGCGGCAGTCCGTGCGGGGGCGCGGGCCGCGGGCCGCGGGGTGTCCGCCACGTGGCCCGTTGCTTTCGGCCTTCGTCTCCGCCGTCCGTTGCCGTGCGGGCCGGTCCTCGTTGCTCACAGGAGACGATGCCGACCGGTCGCAGGGAAACGGGGAGTGCAGGATGGGACGAGGCGACGGAGGAGCCGAGCTCTTCGAGAAGATGGCCCGTGACTGGTGGGCCGAGGATTCCCCGGCCGCGCCCTTGCGCGCCCTCAATCAACCGCGGTTCGCCTACTTCGACCGGTACGTCGACGGCGGCTGGGCCGGTCAGCGGGTGCTGGACGTCGGATGCGGCGGGGGCTTCACCACCGAATACCTCGCCTCGCGCGGCGCGGTCGCCTCGGGAGTCGACGTTTCCCCGGCCCTGGTGCGCGCCGCCCGGCAGCACGCCGCGGAGTCCGGCCTGGACATCCGCTACGCCGTGGGAGCGGGGGAGCGCCTGCCGTTCGCCGACGGGTCCTTCTCGGTGGTCACCTGCCTGGACGTGCTCGAGCACGTGCCCGGCCCCGGCGAAGTGGTGCGCGAGATCCGTCGCGTACTGGCCCCGGGCGGAGTGTTCCTGTTCGACACGATCAACCGGACCTGGCGCTCCCGCTTGATCATGATCTGGGGACTGGAGCACGTGCTGCGGGTGATCCCGCGCGGGACGCACGACTGGAACGACTTCATCACCCCGGCCGAGGCGACCGGTTACCTGGGTGCTGCCGGACTCACACCACTGGGCCGGATGGCCGGCCTGTTCGTGGTCGGCCGCCGTCCCGACGGCAGCTTCCGGACCCGCCTTTCCCGCGACCTCTCCTGCACCTACCTGGGCGCCGCCCGCCGCTGACCGCAGGGGCACCGCAGCGGCTCACCCGGCCCACCCGGACGTGAACACGGAAACATCGCCTTCACGTTCGAGGCGGCGGCAGGAAATACGCCCTGCCTAGCGTTCCCCGTGGCCGGCTGCCAGCCGTTGCAGCCACTGCACGCCCAGGAGACCGCATGAGCAGTACCGAGCGACGATCGAGGGAACCCATCGGCCGCGAAGAGTCTCCGCAAGCCCGGGCCGACCTCGGGCACGCGGCCCGGGAGACCCTGGAGGACTACACCCTCCGGTTCGCCCCGCGCAGCTACCGCCGCTGGACGCCGATGGTCGTGGCGACCACGGCGATGGGCGGGATCGCGTACCTGGCCGACTTCTCGATCGGCGCCGGCATCGGCCTCACCCACGGCACCGGCAACGCCCTGGCCGCGATCCTCGTCGCCGCCGTGGTCATCTTCGTCACCGGCTTTCCGCTCGCCTACTACGGGGCGCGCTACAACATCGACCTGGACCTGATCACCCGCGGCTCCGGCTTCGGCTACTACGGTTCGGTCCTGACCAGCGTCATCTTCGCCAGCTTCACCTTCATCTTCTTCGCCCTCGAAGGGTCGATCATGGCGCAAGGGCTGAAGCTGGGCCTGGGGCTGCCGCTGTGGCTCGGCTATCTGGTCTCGACGTTCATGGTGATCCCCCTGGTCGTCTACGGGATGAAGGCGCTCAGCAAGCTTCAGGTGTGGACGACGCCCGTCTGGTTGCTGCTGATGGTGGGTCCGCTGGTCTATCTGGTGGCCGCCGACCCGGGCACGGTGGACCGCTGGCTGTCGTACGCGGGCACCGGCGGCCAGGGAGGAGTGAACACCGCCTCGGTGCTGCTGGGCTCCGGCGTCTGCCTGTCACTGATCGCGCAGATCGGCGAACAGATCGACTACCTGCGCTTCATGCCTCCCCGTACGGACGCGAACCGCCGCGCCTGGTGGACGGCGGTCGTGGTGGCCGGCCCCGGCTGGGTCGTGCTCGGTGCGCTGAAACAGGCGATAGGGGTCTTCCTCGCCGTATACGTCATCGCCTCCGTGGGACCGGCGGCCGCGGCCGAGCCCATTCAGCAGTTCAAGGCCGCCTTCGACGCCATGATGCCCTCGTGGCTGGTCCTTCCGCTGGCCGTGGTCCTGGTCGTGATCAGCCAGATCAAGATCAACGTGACGAACGCCTACTCCGGCTCACTGGCATGGACCAACTCTTTCACCCGGCTGACCGGGCGCTACCCGGGCCGCATGGTGTTCGTCCTGCTCAACCTGGCCTTCGCGCTGGCGCTGATGGAGGCCGACATGTTCAGCTTCCTCAACCGCGTCCTGAGCTTCTACTCCAACTGCGCCATCGCCTGGGTCGTCACCGTGGCCACGGACATCATCGTGAACAAGTACGTGCTGAAACTCTCCCCGCACGCACCCGAGTTCCGGCGCGGCATGCTCTACGCCGTCAACCCCGTGGGCACGGTCGCCTTCGTCGCCGCCTCCGGCCTGTCGATCGCCATGTACTTCCACGCCCTGGGCGACACCCTCCAGCCCTACTCCCCGGTCGCGGCGGCACTGATCGCCCTCGTCCTCACCCCGCTGATGGCCGTACTGACCAAGGGGCGCTACTACCTGCGCCGCACCACGGACGGCATCGCCGAACCCCTGCTCGACGCGGACGGAAACCCGAGCGCCACGCTCTACGAGTGCCACGTCTGCCGGCAGGAGTTCGAGCGCCCGGACGTGGCCGCCTGCCGCACCCACGACGCCGTGGTCTGCTCCCTGTGCCTGAGCACCGACAGGATCGGCGACCACGTGCTCCCCGCGAGCGGCGGCGCCGCGTAACCGGCGGAGGCTCAGCCCGCGGCCGCCTCCACGATCGAGGCGAAGCCCGGTGTGGGCAGGGTGCGGAGGCGGCGCAGGCCGGCCTCGGCGAAGAGGGCGTCGAGCTCGGCGGGGGTGCGGGTGCTGCCGCCGAGGGCGGTCAGCATCAGCATGTCGAGATCCTTGCCGGGGTGCGGGTCGTTGCCCGGCGGCGGGACGGCGTCCACGACCAGGACCCGGCCGCCCGGGGCGAGGGACCGGCGGCAGGACCGCAGGATGCGGACGCAGTCCTCGTCGCTCCAGTCGGGCAGGACGTGCTTGAGGAGGTGGATGTCGCCCTCCGGGGCGCCGGCGAAGAAGTCCCCGGGCTCGGCCCTCCAGCGCCCCGTCAGCTCCTCCACGGCGAGCAGGGGTTCCCGTACCGCCGCCGCCCGGTCGAAGAGGACGCCCGACAGGCCGGGGTGGCGCAGCAGGACGGCCCGGAGCAGCCCGCCCCGTCCGCCGCCGACGTCCACGACCGTGCCCCGGTCCGGGAACGGGTACGCGGCGGCGACCACGTCGTCGAGCGGACCGGAGAAGGCCGCCATCCCGGCGTCGAAGACCTCCCGGGCCGCGCCGTCGGCTGCGAGGTGCTGGAAGAAGGGGGTGCCGAAGACCCTGGGGAAGGCGGATTCCCCGGTGCGTACGGTCTCGGCGAGGTCGGCCGAGGGCCGCAGGAACATGTCATCGGTGAGCAGGAGCACCGTGGCGTGCAGCGAGCCGGGAACGTCGGTGCGCAGGGCGTACGCGGCGGGCGTCAGCCCGAACGCGCCCGTCGCGTCCTCCTGGAACACGCCGCGTGATGCCAGGTGCCGCAGCAGCCGGCGCAGCGTCGGGCCGTCGGTTCCGGTGTCCGCGGCGAGCTCGGCGGCGGTGCGCGGTCCGTCGGCGAGCCGGTCCGCGATCCGGAGTGACGCGGCGGTCCGCAGCGCGGCGGAGTGGAGGAAACCGAAGGTCTCCTCCATCAGCCGCATGGCCCCTGAGGCGTCGGGGGCGGAGGCGCGGGGGCTGGACGAGGGCTCCAAGGTGATCTCCCGGGGCTGGTTCCGGCGGGTACCGGAGGATCACCACCCTTCCAGCGGCCGCCCGGGCCCCGGCACCGCCGCTGTACGGATCTTCGCCGGGACTTCCGTCCTAGGACGTGTCCGGGCCCGGCCGAGTCGCGCATCACCGGGATGTCCACCAGGCTGGACACCGGATCCGGATCACGGTCCGGACCACCGCAAAGACGCCCGGAGTCCAGGCTCGACGGAAGGGGCCGGCATGCCCGTCGATCTCAGCAAGCCGCTGTCGTGGAAGAACGCCACCGGTGACGCCGACACCATGCTGCAGAACCTGCAGGCGAACATCCTGAAGGGTCACGTCCGCGAGCACCTGCACATCCTGCTGGTGCAGTTCGGCGAGGGCTCGGCGGGCGCGGCGGAGGCCCGGGCGTTCCTGGCCGGGCTGGTCCCCCTGATGAAGTCGGCCAAGGAGCACCTCGAGGAAGTGGAGGGCTTCAAGCGCAACGGGTCGAGCGGCGTCTCGAACACCCCCTACGTCGGTGTGGGACTGACGAAGGCGGGCTACGACCGGCTGGGCCTGGCGGACCGGGCCCCCTCCGACGCGGCCTTCGAGCGGGGAATGCGGGACGACGGTACCCGCAGCATGCTGAAGGACCCGGACATCGCGCAGTGGGAGGCCGGCTACCGGGAGGAGATCCACGCCGTCGTCCTGGTCGGCGACGCCGAACCCCGCCCGGCGGGCGCCAGGCTCAAGAAGGTCGAGGAGCTGCTGACCGGCTCGCTCCGCGTGCTCGGCAAGGAAGTGGGCCGCGGCATGCGCAACGCGAACGGCGACGGGATCGAGCACTTCGGATACGTCGACGGCCGCAGCCAGCCGCTGTTCCTCACCGAGGACCTGGAGGACGAGCGCCGCGGTACCGACGGGGTCTCGGTGTGGGATCCCGGCGAGGCCCTGGCGCGCATCCTGGTCGCGGACCCGGCCGCTCCCGATCCCGCGACGGATTTCGGCAGCTACTTCGTGCTGCGCAAGCTGGAGCAGAACGTCCGCGCGTTCAGGAAGGCGGAGGAAGAGCTCGCCGATGCGTTGAAGCTCGACAACGACGACCGCGAACGGGCCGGCGCGATGCTCGTCGGACGCTTCAAGGACGGCACGCCGCTCACCCTGCAGGCCACGCCCGGAGCGCACAGCCCGGTGATGAACGACTTCACCTACGCCAGCGACGGCGCCGCCGACAAGTGCCCCTTCCAGGCCCACATCCGCAAGACCAACCCGCGCGGGTCCGGCGGCTTCGAGCCGCCGGAGGCGGAGCGCCTCCACCTGATGGCGCGGCGCGGGCAGACCTACGGGAAGCGCACCGACGGCCCCGGCGACGAGCTGCCCGAAGACGGCGTCGGCCTGCTGTTCATGGCGTTCAACTCCGATCTGGTCGACCAGTTCGAGTTCACGCAGCGCAACTGGGCCAACAGCGGCGGCTTCCCGGATTCCGGCAGCGAGCCGGCGCCCGGCCTCGACCCGGTCATCGGACAGGGCAGCCGGCCCCCTGCGACCTGGCCGCGCGTCTGGGGCCAGGAGGAGGGCCAGGAGGTCCCTGCCCCCGCGCAGACCGTGACCATGAAGGGCGGCGAGTACTTCTTCATGCCCTCGCTCGCCTTCCTGCGCAGCCTGTGACCCCGCACTGAGCGCCTTCAGCGTGCGAGCTCCTCGAGGATGAGGGGGTAGGTCTCCGTCGCCGCACGGCGGCCGAGGAAGACGTCGAGGTGGCCGTAGCCGGGCAGGACGTGCAGGCTGTCGCGGCCGGGACGGTGACGCTGCAGGAAGTCGAAGGTGCGCCGCTGGCTGTCGGCCAGGAAGCACCGGTTGTCCCGGCCGGCGACGAGGACGAAGCGCGCATCCGTGCTCGGTGCCCGGGCGACGAACGACGCCGGCAGGGTCTCGACGGCGCCGGTCCGTACGAGGTGGCCGGCCCGGATGCAGCGGTTCATCTGGGCGAAGAACGTCATGGGGACCTCGGCGAACTCGCCGCGGATCCACTCGTGCGTCGCCTCGTCGAGATTGGCGTGGGACCACAGGGCGGGCCGGCCGCTGCCGTAGGTGAAGCTGACCATGCGGCACACCGGGTTACGGCACTCCGGGTGGGTGGCGCGCACGCCCCAGACCAGCAGCCGGGAGGCGACGCCCTCGGGGCGGTCGCCCCAGGCGGGGGAGAGGTAGGGGGTCACGCGGCCGATCAGCGGCGCCAGGGTGCCTATCTTGAAGGTCGACAGGCGGGGGACGACGGGGTGCAGCGAGACCGCGTTGCTGACCACGGTGTCCACTTCGGGGAGCAGCCCGGCGGCCATGGCCATGGTGAACGACGTCGAGCCCTGGCAGTGCACGACGGCCTTGAGCCGGTCGGCGCCCGTGGCGTCGAGCACGTGGGCGACCGCGGCGGGGTGGTCGTAGGCGGCGGCCTGGTCGAGGGTCCAGGGCACCGGGTCGAGGTCGATCGAGGCGCGCCAGTTGAGCAGCCACACGTCCCAGCCTTCGTCGAGCAGGGCGTCGACGAAGGTGCGCGGCAGCGGCGGGCGGAAGAGTTCGGCGCGTACGCCCGCGCCGTGGACGACGATGACGGGGCCGCGGGTGGGCGGGTGGCGGCCCTGGACGTGGACGAGCGTGAGGGGCCGGCCGTCCAGGGCCTTCAGCGGCTGCACCTCGGTGATGTGGTCCCGGCGCGTGGTGGGCCGGGTGCGCCGGTTCGGTCGCGGTGAGCCGGTCGGTGTGCCGGTCATGGTGGCTTCGCCTCCCGGGCGATCACGACGGGGTCCTCGATGTGCCGCACGGGCGGCAGACGGTCGGGCACCGGGCGCTTGCCGCCGGCCGGATCGTCCTCCAGGTGCCAGTCACGGCAGACGCCGTCGAGCACCAGAGCGTGGAGGGTGAGGTCGCCGTCCGGTGCGATGTGCAGGCGCAGGAATCCCTTGTGGTCCTCGATGGACTGGCCCGACATCTGCCAGTCGGCGACCGTGCCGTGGCGCGCCCGGAGCACCCACAGGGCGAAGGCTTCGGAGCCCGCGGTCGCCCCGGCGGCCCCGGCGAGCAGGAGGCACAGCAGCAGGACGGTCCACCCGGGCCATGAGGACGGGAACGGCAGGGCGACGGCGGCGAGCAGGACCCCGAGGGCGACCACGCCCTGCAGCAGGGCGGCGACCGCCGGCTCGGGGGGAGCCGCGGACCGGGCGAGGGAGGTCGTCTCGTGTCTGCGCTTGCGGACGAGCCGGGCGAGCCAGGGCAGGGCGATCAGCGCCGCCACGATCGCCGCGGCCATCGCGGCGAAGCGGAGGGCGTCCTCCCAGCCGGCGGTGCGCACGGCCTCGTCGGGCCGGATCGTGCCGCGGGCCAGCGCGAACACGAAGCCGACGAGCAGGAAGAGGACGGCGTGCACGCCCGCGGCCAGTGCGGCGAAGCCCGGGTTGCGCCGGGGCGGCCAGCCGCGCGACCACGGGAAGGCGATGCGCCGGGCGATGCGGCGGGACTCGTCGGCCGCGGGGCAGGTGGGCTGTGCGAGGGCGAAGTCGACCGGTGGGCTGTCCTTCTCCCGCAGGTGGGACTCGCGGGGCGGCAGCGGCAGGTCGGTGGGCAGCCCGTGCGTGGAGGTCAGGTAGGCGCCGCCCAGTCCGCACGTGACGAGCTGGCGTCTGCGCGGGTCGGGTGGCGGCGCGCCGGGGCCGGGCGGGTCGGTGGGCAGCCGTTCGGCGTAACGGGCGTAGTGGTGTTTGTCGCCGGTCAGCCACAGCCGGACGGCGGCGCCCGTCGGCTCCCGCGCCCCCGTCTCCCGGTCGGTGACGCGGGTCCGGACGATGTTGTGGTCGAACCAGTGCAGGGAGTTGAAGGCGTCGGCGTCCTCCTGGGCGCTCTCGACCCAGGCGGGGGTCGCGGAGCACACGATCACTCCGTCGCCCGGCCGGAGGAGGGCGGAGAGGTGGGTCTCGAAGTAGCGCAGCTGGGGGTCGTCGACGTAGGCGCCGAGCTGGCTGTCGAGACCGACGAGCCACCAGCGCCGGGGCAGCCGGACGACGAAGTAGCTGCGGGTCTGGCGGGTGCGCCAGCCGCCGATGTCGCGCCGCTGGGCGAAGATGCGCAGGAAGGCGGTGAGGCCGTCGTACCAGTCGTGGTTGCCGGGGAGGGCGACCATGAGCGGGCGGTCCTCCGCCGTCGGCAGGGCGGCGCGGTAGGGGCCCTTCATCCGGTTCTCGTAGGCGGTGGCCGACGCCACGGGGTACACCTCGTCGCCGCCGAGGACGAGCAGGGAGCCGCGCGGCAGCCGGGCCGGTGCGCCGCCGGGACGTTCGGCGGCGGTCTCCCGCGCCGCCAGGGTCCAGGCGACCGTACTCGTCGCGTCGAAGCCGTCGCCGAGGTCGGCGGCGTAGTCGATCCAGATCTCCTGTGCGCCGGGGTCGTCGAGGGGCGCGTGCAGGGGCTCGGCGTCGAGGGCTCCTTGGATCTCGCGCTTGTCCAGGTAGCCGGCGAGGGTGAGGGCCAGGACGACCTTGCCGGCGGTGCGGGCCAGCTCCTGGGGTGCCAGCCAGCGCACCTGTTCCTGCGGGACGAAGGGCAACTGGAGCTCTTCGGCGTGCTTGCGCAGCTCACGGGCCTTCATGCCGGCTCCCCGGGCGGCGGCCGCAGGCGGGAGCCGTAGACGTCCCACAACTCGCCCAGGAACAGGCGGCCGAAGCGTTCCAGGGCACGTGCCGGATGCGGGCCGGTGGCGCGGAACGTCGTCAGCTGCTCGACGAAGTCCGCGGGACGGACGGTGACGACGCCCGCGCCGAGCACCGCGGCGCCGGCGTCGCCGTCCGGCTGTACGTGTCCGGCGAGCAGGCGGACGTAGAGGGTGGTGGTGTCGGGCCAGAGGTCGGCGCCGGGGTCGTCGTGGATGTCCTTGCGGCCGACGAGCGTGAGCGGGCTGCCGCCGGGGGCGCGCAGGTGCAGGCGGTAGAGCATGCGGCGCCGGGTCGGGTCGTCGTCGCGGGTGAAGAGGTTGAACCAGCCGTGCTCGACCGGCAGGCGCCCGCCGAGGACGTCGCAGTCCGCGTGGCCCGCGACGGTGGCCGGGTGGGCCGGGTCGTCGACGAAGCGGTCGACGTCGTGGGCGGTGACGGTGATCCGGAACGCCAGCCGCTGCCTGCGCTGCCGGCCCAGGTCCCGCCCCTGTCCGGGGTCGTCGACGCCGAGCGCCGCGTGGCCCTCCATCTCCTCGGTGAAGGAGAGGCCGGTCGGCCGCTCACCGCCCGCGGGCGCGGGCTGGGGGACCTCTTCGACGGTCATGCCGGGAGGTACGAACGCCTCGGGGGGCAGATCGGCGGGCGCCTTGCCGGGCACCTCGTCAGGCACGTCGGCGGACACCTCGGCGGCCGAGTGCGCACCGGGGTCCTGCTCGAGGATGCGGTCGCAGGCGCGGTCGGCGAACGCCGCGATCGTCAGGGACGGGTTGGCGCCCACCGGGCCGGGCAGCGCGGCGCCGTCGAGGACGTACAGGCCCGGAAGACCGAAGACCTCGCCGAAGGAGTCGCAGACGCCCTCGGCGGGGTGGCGGCCCATCGGGGCGCCGCCCAGCGGGTGCACGGTGATCACCCGGTGGGACCACCACAAGGGGTTGTCGCGGAACTCCGCGCCCAGTTCCTCGCCCAGGTCGCGCATGACCGACCGGACGCGCTCGAAGTAGCGCAGCGAGGTCTGTACGGTCCAGTCGATGTCGAGGTAGCCGCGGCGCAGGCTCATCCGGCCGTCGGGCACGTCGCGGCCCATGCCGAGCAGCGGCAGCGACGTGTCGGAGAACTCGGCCGGCCCCATCAGCAGGGACAACTGGCGGCCGATGTTGCTCTGCGGGTCGTGGCCCAGCCGTGCCCGCAGCCGGTGCAGGGCGAAGGCGAGCGCGCGGCGGGTGCTTCCGGGCATCTGCGCCGTCTCGCTGAGCCAGTCGACGAACGCGGGGTAGCCCGCGTCCTGGACGTAGAAGCCGCGCCCCGTCGATCCGTCCTCGTCGAGCTCGTCGCCGACGCGGACGGCGCTGGTGATCACCGTCCCGGTACTGCTCCGCAGCCGGCGCGGCCCGGGTGGGCCGCCGCCGTCGCCGTCGGTGGCGTGGAGCAGCAGTCCGAGGAGGTCGCCGTTGCCGCAGAACCGGGTGCCCAGGGTGCTGCTGATGCCGCGCAGTGCGGCTCGGTTGCGCAGCAGCAGGTACGTCGAGCCGAAGGTGCCGGCCGCGAGCACCAGCCGGCGGCACGCGATCCGGTGGACGGGGAGCTTGCCGGTGGCGGTCGGACGGCCCTCGCGGCCGGGCTCGTGGACGACGTAGCGGACCTCGTAGCCGCCGCCGGGGCGGGGCGTGAAGCCGCGCACCTCGCAGCGGGTGCGGATGTCGGCGCCGTGGTGCCGGGCGGCCGACAGGTAGGTGTGGTCGAGGGTGTTCTTGGAGCCGAAGTTGCAGCCGACGTCGCATTCGCCGCACATGCGGCAGGTGCTGCGCGGCAGGCCGTGGAGGTTGCCGTAGGAGGGTTCGGCGATCTGCGCGCCGGGGACGGGCGCCGCACCGGGGCGGGGAGCGAAGGAGACCGCGAGCGGCGGCCGCCACACGGGCAGGCCGAGACGGCCCGCGGCCTCGTGCATCGCGGCGGTCTTGGGCGTGTCGGTGTAGGGGTACGGCGTGGCGCCGAGCATGTCCTCGACCCGGTCGTAGTGCGCGTCGAGGTCGCACCGGCTCAGCGGCCAGTTCTCGTAACCACCGCCCGGCAGCGGTGACTCGTGCACGAACCAGCGTTCGTCCTTGCGCAGCAGGACGTTGGCGTAGATGAGCGAGCCGCCGCCCAGGCCGCTGGAGACGATGCCTTCGAGGCCGCGGAAGGACCAGATGTCGAAGAGGCCGTGCATGCCCGCGCTGGGGTCCCAGAAGTTGCGGGACATGTCGGCCGGAGCGCGGGGGAAACCGCCGGGCGGGTAGGGCTTGCCCCGCTCCAGCACCACCACGGACCGGCCGCCTTCGGCGAGGCGGTACGCGGTGACCGAACCCCCGAAGCCCGAGCCGACGACCACGACGTCGGCGGTCTCTACGGCTGATTGGCTCAGGAGCCGGTCGTTTGCCATCGGTGCTCCCTTGCGGGGCTCCTCCGAAAGGCCCGGGGAAAAACAGACGGGCCTCTAGGGCAATCTTCGCGCTGGCGCAACAAGCGGGCAAATCGTGACGGGAGCCGCTGCCCCGCAGCGTGAGCACGTCCCCGGGTCGTACCCCTCAGGTTCGGGGCCCGCGGAGGACGGCGACACGGGCGCCGGCGGTGAGCAGCGCCGTGGCGGCGACGCACCCCGGACGTCAGGGCCGCCGTCACCATGTCCGTGACCAGGAGCAGCGTGAGGGCCAGGGCGGACGCGGTGACCGTCCCCAGGAGGGCCCGGGCGAGGAAGACCCGCCGGCAGGCCCCGGTGCCGGGACCACGATCTGGCCCCGCCGCCCGCCACCGTGCACAGGGCCTGCCACGGTGCCGGGCCGAACAGCAGCAGGGCGACGGCGGCGAGGGCCGCCCACCCGCTCACGCAGGCCCAGGCGGCGAGCCGCCCGGAGCGCGGGCGGTCGTCGCCGGCCCGCAGGTCCGCGACGGCGGGCAGGTACCAGGCACTGCCCGCCAGGGTGACCGCCGTCGCTCCGACTGCCAGGACGATGTGGGACATGCGCCTTCTCCTCGGAGGGGTTCCACGGGACGCGGCATCCGAAGCCGGACAGGGCCACCCTCATGATCCACATATCGGCGCCGGCCCCGGGGGAGTGCACCGGGTCCGACAGCGGCGCGTACGCGAACCAGCCGAAGTCCGCCGCGCCCTGAGGGGTGAGGAAGCCGGCCGCCGCTATCAGGGAGCCGAACAGGAAGAGCCAGTAGGCGAGCATGTTCAGCCGGGGGAACGCCACGTCGGGCGCGCCGATCTGCAGTGCATGATCCAGTTCGCGAAGCCGGTGAACAGCGGCATCGCGAACAGCAGCAGCATCACCGAGCCGTGCATTGCCGGAAGGGCCTTCGCGCGTGGGCCGTTGGTCCCGGTGCGGTCCCGGGTGCCGGTCCCGGCGTGGTCCCTGTACGGCCCCTGTGTGGTCCCTGCGAGGTCCCGGTGCGGTCCCGTCAGAGCAGGGGCCACAGCGCCTGGACCATCAGCCACATGCAGAAGCCCGTACCGGCCAGCGTTCCCAGGTTCAGGCCGATTCAGTACCAGCGGCGGTGGCGCGCCCCGGCCAGCAGACCGAAGCCGATGACGGTCACGGCGCCGTAGCCGGCCAGACCCAGCAGCGGGTTGGTGAAGCCGAACGCCCAGCGCGCCGGAGACGACCAGCATCCAGGCGGTGGCGCGTCCGGCGCCCGGGACCGTGCGCCGTCCTGCCGTGCGCCCTTCGCCGCTCCGCGCCCTCGGCCCGTGTGCTTGCGGTCCCCGTCAGGTCAACCGCTGCTCGGCTCGTCATATGCGTTCGCCGCTCCGGCCTCGTGCCGCCGGGCCGCAGGACCCGCGGACGGCGCCGGCCGGCCAGAAGACCGTCACCGGGATGCCGCGGGCGCGGGCGAAGGCCACCAGGTGCGCCGTGGCGTCCCGTCCGTCGGACGGCGAGCCGTCCCAGACCGCCACCACCTGCCTGCAGGACCTGATCAGCTGCTCGTCGGCGCTCACGGAGGCGTCCCGGTCGGCCGGGTCGTACGGCAGCAGCCGTACGTGCTCGGCCAGGACCAGCAGCTCACCGGCCGCCACACGGTCGCGCGGGGGAAGTGCGCCGGCACCCGGTGCCGGTGCGGGCAGCAGCACGACGAGCTTGAGGCCCGCCTTGCGCACGGCCCGGCCCGCCGCCACGGGCACGCCCGCTCCGGCACGGACGAGCACCGGCGTCCCCGTGGTGCAGCGCTCCAGCAGCTCGCACAGATCGGCCGCGAGCGAGGTGCCCGCGTCCAGGTCCCGGTGCCCCACCACAGCGATCACCCGTCGACTCCGTTCGCTCTCGTCACACCCTCGGCACGTGGTGCGCGCCGGGTGTCCCGCCCGCTCCCGGGATCCGGGCTGCCGATGCAGGGACGGCACACCCGGCCGCCCCGCCAGAAGATCGCCAAGGACACCGCCACGGAAAGGGCCGAACGGCCCCCCGCCCCCGGGCCGGTGGGGCACCCTCGATGTCGTTCGTCCTGCTGTCAGGGGCGGCTCGTCGGAGGTTCGGGCAGCCAGTCGTGAGCCGGGTCGTACTCCAGCCAGCGGCTCCGGCCGGCTTCTCCCGCGCAGGCGGCGACGAGGCCGTCCAGCCCCGGGTGTTCGTTTCCGTTGCGCCACAGCAGCGACCATGCGTACAGCGGCGTGGGGCCGGCCAGAGGGACGGAGCGCAGCCCGGGGACCTCCGGCAGGGGTACGTCGGCGGGCAGCAGTGAGAAGCGGTCCGGGGCTTGCGCCACCTCGTCGAGGAAATGGACGAGCCCCAGGTTGACGCTCGCTGCCCTGTCCCGGATGCCGAACCGCTCGGCGAACTGGTGGAGGAAGTCGAGCCTGTCCAGCGCACCGGGTGACCACAGCACGCTGCCGCGCAGCTGTTCCGGCCGCAGGGCGGGCTCGGCGGCCAGCGGGTGATCCGTGCTCAGCACGGCGTCCACCGGTTCGAGGCGGACGAGACGGTGCGTCAGCTGCGCGTGCAGCGGGGGATGGACCCGGCCGAAGGCCGCGTCGATGTCGCCCTGCATCAGCGCCGCCGTGACCGACGGCAGGTCGCGCCCGTGCCCCGGCACCAGCTCCCCGGCCCGTCCGGCGACCTGGGCCAGCGTCCGCATCGGCGCGTAGAGGTGCCCCCAGACGTCGACCCGCAGCGGGCGGTCCTTCCCGGCCGCCGCCGCGACCGCGGCGTCGGCGGCGGCCACGGTCTGCCGGGCCGGTCGCAGAAATCGCCGGCCCGCCTCGGTGAGGTGCACCCCGCCTCCGGCGCGCTGGAACAGCGCGGTGCCGAGCAGGGTTTCCAGCCGCGCGATCCGCTTGGACAGCGCCTGCTGGGAGATGGCGAGCGTGCCGGCCGCCCGCCCGAAATGCAGTTCCTCGGCGGCGCGAACGAACGCGCGTACCTGCGCCACGTCGAGATCCATGGCTCCCACCATAGGTGACAACCAATAGTTGTTGACTTTGCCCGTCCATTGTTGGATCTCCCGGCGCCCCGAGCGGTTGCATGGCCGGCATGCAAAGACTGATTCCCACGGGGGACGCGGCGCGTCCGGTCGCCTTCGCCGAGGTTCCCCAGCCCGCCCCGGAGCCCGGTGAGGCACTGATCAAGGTCGAGGCGTTCGCGCCGAACCGGGGTGAGACGTTCCTCCTCGAACAGCCCCGCCCGGGTCTTCTGCCCGGCAAGGACATCGCAGGGCTCGTCGTACAGGCCGCGGCCGACGGCTCGGGCCCCGGCATCGGCACCCGCGTGGTCGGGCACCCGGCGCAGGGCGGCTGGGCCGAGTACGCCGCCGTGCCCACGCACTCGCTCGCGGTGCTCCCGGACGGCATCGACAGCGTACGGGCAGCCGCGCTGCCTCTCGCCGGGATCACCGCCCTGCGGCTGCTGCGCACGGCCGGCTCCGTGGCCGGCCGGCGCGTGCTGCTCACCGGCGCTTCGGGCGGCGTCGGCCACTACGTCACCGAGCTGGCCGTCGGCGCCGCAGCCGAGCTGACCGCGGTGACGGCCACGCCGGAGCGCGGCGAGCGGCTCGCGGCACTGGGCGCCGAGGTGGTGCACGACGTCGCGGCGGCCCGGGGGCCGTTCGACGTCGTGCTGGAGTCCACAGGCGGCCCGGAGCTGCCCCTCGCCCTTGCGAAGGTGCGTCCGGGCGGCACGCTCATCTGGTTCGGCCAGGCGAGCCGTACCCCGGTGACCCTCGATTTCTTCCAGCTGCTGAGCGGGCCCGAGCGCGTCACGATCCAGCATTTCCACTACGCGGGCGCCCCGTACGGATCCGACCTCGCGGCGCTGGTGCGTCTCGTGGAACGGGGCCGGTTGCATCCGGAGATCGGCCGGACGGCCGACTGGGCGGAGACCGCCGGCACCCTGGTCGACCTCAGAGAGCGCCGGATACGCGGCAAGGCCGTACTGCTGACAGGAGAAGCACGATGAGCGCCACCGAGTTCGCCGCCGCCCAGTGGACGCGCGCCACCGGCGCGGGCGTCGACCCCCACGAGTACCGTCGGGTCACCGGCGCCCTCACCTCCCTCGCCGGCTGGGGGCCGTCCTTCCTGCGCACCGGACACGCCTACCTGGAGCGGGCGGAGGCCGCGGGATCCCCCGTCTCGGCGGGTGAGCACCTGCTGATGGCGGCCCGGTGGTTCCACCTCGCCACGCTCGCACCGTACGCGGAGACCGGCCGCGCCGCCGCCGAGGCGGACCGGGCCCTGGGCAGAGCCCTCACGGTGCTGGAGCCCGGCGCGCGGCGCGTGAGCGGCGAAGGATTCACCGGCCTGCTGCGCGGCCCCGCCGACGCGCCCGGCACCGTGGTCGTCGTCCCCGGCCTGGACTCGGCCAAGGAGGAGTTCCTCGACCTGGCGTCCGCGCTCCTGGCCAGGGGGCTGGCGGTGTTCGCGATGGACGGCCCCGGGCAGGGCGCGCTCACCGCCACCACGACCCTCAGGCCGGACTACGAGCAGGTCGTGGGCCGGGTCGTCGACGCCCTCGGCGCCGAACGCATCGGTCTCGTCGGCCTCAGCCTGGGCGGCTACTTCGCGGCCCGGACCGCGGCACTGGAGACGCGCGTGGCGGCGGTCGCGACCGTCAGCGGCCCCTTCCGCCTCGACTGGGCCGAACTGCCCGCTCCGGTGAAGGACATCATGGCCCGGCGCACCGGAGGGACCGGTGCCGCCCGCGAGTTCGCCCGCCAAGTGGACCTCTCCGCCCTGGCCCCGCGCATCGCGGCCCCGCTGCTGGTCGTGGACGGCGGCCAGGACGTCATTCCCGGAGTGACGAACGGCGAGCCGCTGGCCCGTCTGGCACCGTACGGCACCTATCTGTCCGTACCGCACGGCGATCACCTCCTCGGCAACGCGCGGCCCGACTGGCTGTCCCACCTCGCCGACCACATCGCGAACACCCTGATCGCAGGGCGGGCGTGAACCGCTTCACCGGGGACCCCGGAATCAGGTGATTCCGGGGTCCCCGGTGAATCAGGCGGGAAGGGCGTCGACGGTGGGGACGACGGTGCCGAACAGGTCGGTGATGGTGGTCAGTGCGGCGGTCTTGAGGGCCGCGGCGGGCAGGACGGCACCGTCGGGTGCGGTGAGGGCGCGGGTGGCGGTGGCTTCGGCGACGACCGTGGGCCGGTAACCGAGGTTGAAGGCGCCCTGGGCCGTGTAGTTGACGCACATGTGGGTCATGAAGCCGCCTATGACCAGGTCCTTGCCGCTGCCCGGGGCGGCGCCCAGGTCCGTCAGGGTCTTCTCCAGGTCGGTGAGGTGGAAGGAGTTGGGGAACTGCTTGACCACGACCGCCTCGCCGTCCACCGGAGCGACCTCGTCGCTGATGGCGCCGATGCGGGCACGGATGTCGTAGGGGGTGTTCTCGCCGCCGTCGTGGATGACGTGGACGACCGGGATGCCCGCGGTGCGGGCGCGCTCCAGGAGGCGGGCGCCGGCCGCGAGGGCTTCTTCGGCGCCTTCCAGGGCCATGACGCCGCTGCGGTAGGTGTTCTGGAAGTCGACCAGGATCAGGACGGAGTCGCCGAGCCCGGGCGGCCGGTTGTCCAGGCCGGTGACGTCGCGCAGGGTCGTGGAGGGCTGGTTGCTGCTCATGGGATGCCTTTCGTAAGGGGAACGAGGCAGGGCGGAGCTGCCCGCCTTGCCCGAGCGGGCCATGGGGATACCGGTGGATGGGGGTGTCAGGTGGTCCGGGTGCGGAAGCGGCGGCGGTACGCGGCGGGAGTCGTGGCGAGCTGCCGTCTGAACGCCCGGTGCAGGGTCTCCACCGAACCGAGCCCGGCCTCGGCGGCCACCCGGTCGAGCGGGTCGTCGGTGGTCTCCAGCAGACGCCGGGCCACCTCGACCCGGGCAGCCTCGACGTAAGCGGCGGGACCGGCGCCGGTCTCCTGTTTGAAGACGCGGGCGAAGTGCCGCTCGCTCAGGCACATCCGGGCCGCCAGCACCTCCGCGGACAGGTCCTCGTCGAGGTGGTCGGCGATCCACAGCCGCAGCTCGTCGATGTCGCGGCGGGCCGAGGCGGGCCGGCTGAGCGGCACGGAGAACTGGCTCTGCCCGCCCTGCCGCTTGAGGTACATCACCAGTTGCCGGGCCACCGCCAGTGCGACGTCCTCGCCCAGGTCCTCGGCCACCAGAGCGAGCGCGAGGTCCAGGCAGGCGCTGATGCCGGCACCCGTCCACAGCCGGCCGCGGTCGGCCCGGACGAAGATCGGATCCGGGTCGACCGTGACGGCCGGGTGGTCGGCGGCAAGCTGGGCGGCGGTCGACCAGTGCGTGGTCGCCGTCCTCCCGTCCAGCAGCCCGGCGGCCGCCAGGACGTGCGCACCGACGCACACCGACGCCACCCGCCGGGCGTGCGCGGCGGTCTCCTTCACCCACGCCACGACATCGGCGTCGATCCGGGCCGTGGGGCCGTCGTCGGTCATGTCGACCGCGCCGGGCACCAGGAGGGTGTCCACCTGCCCGCCGACCTCGCCGAAGGCCAGATCGGCCAGCAGTCGCACACCCGCCGACGTCCGCACCTCGCCGGCGGCCGGCCCGGCGAGGCGGACCCGGTAGCCGGCGCGGCCTGCGGTCTCCCGGTTGGCCAGCGCGAAGACCTCGGCCGGGCCGGTGACGTCGAGGAGGTCGACATCGGGGAAGACAGCGATGACGACACGGTGCGGAAGGGGCATGACCCCATCCTCACCGTCGGCGCAGATGACTGCAATGACGGCTGTCTGTCACATCCGGACACGAAGGTGTTCGACGGCCGCCGGATGCTGGGCGCTTGTCACCTCTTCAGCAGCGGACGCAGCTGGGCATGAGCCCACCCGCCGAGCCGGGTGGGAGTGGTGGTGAGCAGGTCGCGGGGCTGCTCGGGCACCAGGTCGCGCGATCCGGTGGTCATCCCGACGATGCCCTCCACCGCCGAAGGAGGCAGCCCGGCCGCGCGCAGCGCGTCCCGGGTCGCGCTGTCGCTGACGGGGTCGAGCCGGATCGGGTACCCGAGCGCATCGGTGAGGATCTGTGCGACCCGGCCGAAGGTGAGGTCTTCCGGCCCGTGCACGGCCTGGACCACCCGGCCCTGCCAGGCGCCGCTCAGCAGCCGGGCCGCGACCACGTCTCCGATGTCGCGCGGATCGACCCACGGCATCGGGCGGCCGGGATCGAACGCCGTGGTCAGAACGCCGCGGGAGAGTCCTTCGAGGTCGAACAGGAGGTTGGTGAAGAAGTACGCGCACCGCAGGTGCAGCACATCGGCTCCGGTGGCATCGAGTTGTTCCTCGATCCCGGCCAGGGGGTCGATGTGTCCGGCCCCGTGCCGTTTCTCCGCGCCGATGCTGCTCAGGAACACCACCCGCCGCACATCGCCGACCCGGGCGGTATCCACCAGCGGTGCGGCGGTCCGTAGCGAGGTCTCGATCGGATCCGCCGCCGTATGCGGCGTGGGATCGACCCAGAAGACGGTTCCTGCTCCCGCCACCGCCTCGCGGACGAATCCGGCGTCCGTCAGGTCACCCCGGTGCACATCGACCCGCGCGCGGGTCGCCTCGTCCAGGCGGGCCGGGTCACGGACCAGAACGCGGGGACGGACCCCGGCCTGGAGCAGCAGCCGCACCACGCGCGACCCCACGTGTCCCGTCGGTGTGGTGACCACGATGCTCATGGAAACATCCCTTCCTGCGCGGCACTGGTCATGTACGGCACTGGCGTTCCCCGCACTCTAGAGCTCCACGTGACCGCAGTCGCTTCAACGGGCCGGCGCGCACCGGCGAGCCGGTGTTTCACAGGCGGCCGGCGCGGAACTGCGTCCCCCTTCACCGCCCGGTTTCCGCCCGGCTCCCCGGGCGCAGTATCGGGAGGGCGGCAACTGCAGAGGGGGAGACCATGACCGTGATCGTCGGACTCGTCCACAACGAGCGGGTGCACCTGGGCGGGGATTCGGCGGGTGTCGCCGGCCTCAGACTCACCGTCCGCCGGGACCCGAAGATCTTCCGCAACGGCCCCTACGCCCTGGGCTTCACCACCAGCTTCCGCATGGGCCAGCTGCTGCATCACGCGTTCAAGGCGCCCACGCCCAAGGGCGACCTGGACCACTTCATGACCACCGTCTTCGTCGACAAGCTGCGCACGTGCCTCAAGAACGGCGGTTGGTCGCGCAAGGACTGCGAGCAGGAGCAGGGCGGGACGTTCCTCGTCGGTATATACGGTCGCCTGTTCGCCGTCTACGCCGATTACCAGATAGCCGAGCCCGCCGACGGGTACGCGGCGGTGGGGTGCGGGGACGAGTTCGCGCTCGGCGCTCTGCACGCCACCGCGGACCTGGACCTCAAACCACGGAAGCGCCTCGCTCTGGCTCTCGCGGCCGCCGGCCACCACAGCGCCGGAGTCTCCGGACCGTTCAGGTACGTCACCGCGCGGAAGTTCTCCTCCTGATCGGGAGGGCTCACGCCTTGGTCCGGGCCGGTGCGGCCGCTATCGGCCCGGACCCGAGCGGGTGATCGTGGTGAGGGCATGGTGGAGGGCCGTGGTGGAGTCGCCGGGCGGGAGGTTGCGCCAGCGGGCGCCGACGTGGCCGTCGGGGCGGATGAGCAGTGCTCCGTGCGGGCCGAGGTCGCAGGGGCCGATGTGCTCCCCGGGAAGGGGCTCGATCCGGAGCGGCCATGGTGTGGTGGCGGTCTGCTGCTCCCAGGAGTTGGGATCCGGGGTGAGGAGCGTGAACCGTTCGCCGACCGCGTCGAGCGTGGATCGGCTGCGTGCGAGCCAGAGGTGCGGCATGCGGTGGCCGGGCTCCGTGCTGGGGACGTAGTTCGTGTCGGTGTCCCTGCCGGTGCCGGTGCCGGTGTCGGCGGAATCGGCCGGGGCGCCGGCGTCGGCGAGGACGGCGTCGGAGCGGTAGGCGACGCCGAGGACGAGACCGAGTTGGGCGAAGTACTGCTCCGACCACGGAAGCTCGATCCGGACCGGCGCCGTTTCGCCGGTCCGCAGCTGCTCGCGGCGCCGGTTCTGTACTTCGATCATGAGGTGCGTGTTGGCCACCGCTTGCTGGAGCGTCCGGTGGGCCACGGGCTGGCGTTCGGTCTCGTAGGTGACCAGCAGGTCCGTTCCGGCCCACCCGTGGAGGACACCCGCCAGTTTCCAGCAGAGGTTGTGCACGTCGGCGATGCCGGTGTTCATGCCCAGGCCGCCGGTGATGGGGATCGCGTGTGCGGCGTCACCGGTCAGCAGGACCCGGCCGTGGCGGAAGCGTTCGGCGACGACGGCGTTCATCGTCCAGTGCTGAACCCGCAGCACGTCGGCCCGTACGTCCGTGCCGGGGCCGAGGGCGCGCGAGACGAGACCGGCCCAGTCGGCGTGTGCGGTGTCTTCGGGGGTGGGGGCGAACCAGGCCCAGCCTCCTTCCGGATAGAGCGGGGCGAAGATTCCATGGGGGGTGAAGTAGACCCCGGCGGGCTGGTCGGCGCACCAGCGGCTGAGGTCGGCGTCGAACACGACGGTGGTGAAGCCCGCCATCGCGCCGGGGCCGGTCGTGCCGATTCCCAGCCGCTGCCGGACGGTGGAGTTCGCGCCGTCGGCGGCGAGTACGTAGCGAGCGCGGACGCGCGTCTCCTGACCACGTCGGTGGTCGGCGAGGACGGCCACGACGCCCTCGGCTTCCTCGGTCAGGCCGGTGAGCTCGACCCCGAACCGCAGCGGGGCGTCCGCCGCGGCGCGCAGAGCGGGTTCCAGCCGGTCCTGTGAGGTGACCACACCGATCACGGGACTCTCGGGTACCGGCGCGTTGATCCCGACCATCGCCGCCGTGGCGAAGTCGCGGTCCTGCAGGGTGTCGCGGAAGCGGATGCGCCCGTACTCCGGCGCGAACGCGCCGGCCGTGATCGTGGCAGCGAGCCCGAGCTGCCGGTAGATCTCCATCGAGCGGACGTTGACCAGCCGGGCCCGGGGGAAGGGGGACAACCCGGCGTGTTTCTCGACCAGCAGTGCTTGCACGCCCCAGCGTTCCAGGAGCGCCCGGGCGGTGAGCCCGACCGGCCCACCGCCGACGATCAGTACCGGCACCTCGGCGTCTGCCACGGGCATGTCGAGCTCCTCCTGCTCGCCCTGCGTGCCACCCAGTCTCCGTCAGCCCGGCAGCGTGCGGAAGGGCGTGCACGCAGCGGTGGGACGACCCCCGTGCTTGCTCAGGAAGTCGAGGATGTCGCACGAGGACCGGCCGAGTACGTCGTCGTGCCCGCTGCCCGGATAGGTGCGTTCGGTGATCGCAGGCGAGCCCAGCGCGCGGAGGTTGCCGGCGACCTGCGCCGACCACTGGGCCGGTACGTCGAGGTCGTTGCCGCCCTGGACGATCAGGAGGGGGCTGCGGACCGCGGTGCGGTCGGGGTTGCCGTAGGCGGCCATGGTGCGGCCCAGGGCGGTGAGCCGGGCGGAGTCGAGCGGGATGGCCTGTTCGGAGGTGGTGCGGATGAGGCTGGGATGCGGGTCGTTGATGCACTCCTCGAACACCTGCGAGGCGGTGCGCATGGCGGAGGGGCCGAGGAGGCGCGGGAGGCCGACGGACGGGTCGGTGGCGTTCAGGCCCGCCAGCGAGTAGAGGGCGAAGGTGAGCTGCCCGGGGTTGTGCGCGGCGATGACGCCGGGAAGCATCACGTTCAGGTGACTGGCGGGCGCGATGGCCACGGCACCGCCGAAGCGCAGGTCCGGGGCTCTCTTCGCGGCGTTGGCGGCGAAGATGGAGGCCTGGCCGCCCTGGGAGTGGCCGACGGTGAACCACGTCGGCGCGAGGTCCGGGACCAGCCGGCGGGCGGCGGTGACGCTGTCGACCACCGCGTTGCCCTCGTCGGCGCCGACCAGGTAGGTGTGCATGCCGGGCGTGCCGAGGCCGGGGTAGTCCGTCGCCGTGACCGCGTATCCGGCCTTGAGGAAGGCGCCGATCTCCTGCGCGTAGGCGTTGTAGCCGAGGTTGGCGGCGTGCGAGGGCGCGCAGGTGTCGGCGACGCCGGTGGTGCCGTGCGCCCAGGCGACGACGGGCCGGCCGCCGGGCGGCGGCGGCCCCGGGGGCACGAATACGACGCCGCTGACGGGAACGTCCGCGTCGTGGGCGTTCCGCGAGTGGTACAGCACGGTCCAGCGCCGGGCACCTGCGATCTGCGCGTCGGTGCCGTGGTCGTTGGCCCCGATGAGAGTTCCGGGCGCCGCGGGCGGCAGGGGCTGCGGTACCT
>NZ_JBAMDC010000089.1:0-20868 GCF_036961605.1 Streptomyces sp. KLMMK | reverse complement strand
CCGTGGCCGCGGCCCCGAGCACCACGACGAGCAGGGTGGGCCACTTGCGCCAGACGCCGAAGGCCCCGACGACGAGCCCGACGGCGCGGGCGTCGATGACGAGCGACTTGCCCTGGCCGAACATCTGGGTGGCGATCAGCGCCGCCAGCAGGGTGGGGGCCATGAGCGTGACCACGCGCTGCATGGCCGCGGGCAGCTCCTCGCCGCCGAGCAGTACGGGGCCGGTCGCCTTGAGCGCCATGGAGACGGCGCCGACCAGGAGCACGGCGAGCCACAGTCCGGTCATTTCCTCAGTCCCAACAGGCAGGCGGCGGTGGCGGCGATGAGGGGCACGCCCGGCGAGGCGAAGGGCACCAGGGCCAGGGCGATGGCGACCCCGAGGGCCGAGGCCGCGAGCGCCTTGCGGCTGGTGATCTGGCCCTTGAGGAGGGCGATGAACAGCACGGGCGAGACGACGTCCAGCCCGAAGCGCTCGGGATCGCCGAGGTAGTGGGCGCCCAGCAGGCCGACCGCGGTGCCGCCGACCCAGGCGGCGTAGACCAGCACGCCCGCGCCGAGCAGCCGGCCGCGCGAATAGCGGCCGTTGCCCACGTGGCCGACGGCCCAGGACTCGTCCACCACCAGCTGGGCGGACAGGAAGCGCTTGAGGACGCCGCCGGTCATGGCCGGGGCCACGCTGATCCCGATGGGCAGGTAGCGCGAGTTGAGCAGGACGGCCGCGACGATCGCGGCGGCTACCCCGCCGCCGGTGCCGAGCACCGAGGCGGCGGCGAACTGCGCGGATCCGGCGAAGGTGGTCAGCGACATCACCACCGGGGCCAGGACCCCCATGCCCGCCGCGCGGGCCACGACGCCGAAGGAGACCGCGAATCCGAAGACGGCCACGGCCAGGGGCACGGCGGCCCGCAGACCGTAGAGTGCCTCCTCCCGGAATCCGGCGGCAGGGGCGGGTGTTTCCTGCGGTGGCGCCGACTCCTCGGCGGGTAATGCCTCTTGCGAGTCCATCGACATCCTCCGCGGACATGCGGGCAACAGGAAACAGTGCCGCCGCAGGTGATGCGGTGGCGACTACGAGCAGCAATAGTACGGAGTCATGGTGAGGTTTACTAGTTACTCAGACGGTTCGGTGACCCTGGCTGAGGACCTGGTCAATACCTACAACATCGTGCGCAATGTGGAGAAGATGCCCGATGTTGCGGCGTTGTCCGCCCTGCTCGACGCCCACGGCATCCGGCCGCCCGCGGCCCCGACCGAGGCGGACCTCGCCGCCGTGCGGGAGCTCCGGCCCGTGCTGCGCGAGGTCTTCGGCGCCCCGGACACGGCAACGGCCGTCGGCCTGCTCAACGCCGTGCTCGCCGGCCACGGCGCCGTGCCGCACTACACCGACCACGACGGGTCGTGGCACCTGCACGTCGCCGCACCCGGCGCCCCCATCGCCGACCGGTACGCGGTCGACGCCGCCATGGGGCTGCTCACCGTGGTCACCACGAGCGGCACGGAGCGGCTCCACGTGTGCGTCGGGAACCGCTGCGCCGAGGTCTTCGTGGACACTTCCCGCAACCTGTCGCGGCGCTTCTGCTCCCCCCAGATCTGCGGCAACCGCGCGACCGCGGCCGCCCACCGGGCCCGCCGGAAGGCCGCAGGTGCGGCCACCTGAGCCGGAAATGATGCCTTTCGTCCCTTTCTGTACCGGATGTTGACACCGTAGGGGTGTTCTATATGCTCATTCCACTAGCTGACTAGTTAATTAGCCGGTGGGGCAGGTGGGGTGGGATGACGTCAGCGGACGCAGCGAGCCGCAGTACCGAGAGCGCGGAGAACGAGGGGGGCAAGGAGCCGCCGCGCATCCTGCGCGGACTGCCGTGGCTGGTCTGGCGCCAGCACCGGGTGGCCTTCGTGACCTGCCTGCTGCTGACCGCGGCCGGCTGCGTGCACATGCTCTGGCAGCGCGGCACGATGACCGGCTTCCTCGACCGCGCCCGGGCGACCGCCACGGTGGAGCTGGCCGAAGTCTTCGACCAGAAGTACGGCGAGCCCTTCCAGAACGCCACGTGGCTGATGTCGATGGTGCCCGTGGTCGCGGGCGTCTTCCTCGGCGCCCCGCTGATCGCCGGGGACCGCGAGCGCGGCACCGTGCAGCTCGTGACCACCCAGTCGGTGACCCGCGGCCGCTGGCTC
Organism: Streptomyces sp. KLMMK; assembly: GCF_036961605.1. NCBI lineage: Bacteria > Bacillati > Actinomycetota > Actinomycetes > Kitasatosporales > Streptomycetaceae > Streptomyces > Streptomyces sp. KLMMK. The sequence goes on along the minus strand of NZ_JBAMDC010000089.1, from coordinate 18,690 downwards.
GCCGTCAAGCTCGGCATGGCGGCGCTGGTCACCGTCGTGTGCTCGGCGGCGCTCTCGGCCGCCTTCACCTCCTGGTGGGAACCCGCGCACGACCTCGTCAACGCCGGTGAGTGGAGCGGGGACAACGTCTTCGACAACACCGGTCCCGTGCCCGTGGCGCTGGCCCTGCTCCACCTCGCCGTGGGCGCCGCACTCGGGCTGTTCGTCCGCCGCACCCTGGTCGCCATGGGGCTCACCCTCGGCTTCTCCTTCGCCTGGGGCATCCTCATGTACGGCCCCTTCAGGGTGGGCTTCGCGCAGCCGCGCGTGCTCGTCAACCCGGTCGAGGAGGGACAGCCCGTGCTGCCCGAGGGCGCCGTGCGCCACGACAACTGGACCGTCGACGCGCAGGGCGGGCTCCACGGCTTCGGCACGTGCTTCAACGAGCGCACCCCCGCGGACTGCAGGGCCAAGGGCATCGTCGCCGAGCGCCTGGAATACTTCGGGTACGACCAGATGCCCGGCATGCAGTGGACCTACGCGGCGTTCGTGCTGGCCGCGGCCGTCGCCCTTCTCGCCCTCACCCTGTGGTGGGGCCGGCGGCGCCCGCTGTGAGCCGCGCCGGGTCGCAGCACGCAGGGACGGGATGAGGGGGGCCGCACCATGGTCGAGTTCAGGATCGACCGGCACAGCGGAATGGCCGCCTACCTGCAGATCGTCCAGCAGGTCCAGGAGGCGCTGCGCCTCGGCATCCTCACCGTGGGGGACCAGTTGCCCACCGCGGCCCGCGTCGCCGCCGTCACCAAGCTGAACCCGAACACGACGCTCAAGGCCTACCGCGAGCTCGAGCACCTCGGGCTCGTGGAGGCCCGGCCGGGGGTCGGCACCTTCGTGAGCGCCTCCCCGGAGCGGCCCCGCTCCCTCGCCGACTCCCCGCTGCGCGGCGAGCTGGCGGACTGGATGAGCCGGGCCCGCCGGGAGGGCCTCGACTGGACGGACGTCTCCGCGCTCATCACGGCCGCCCGAGCGGAGCACTACCCGGCCGTCTGACGGACCCGGCCCCCTGCACCAGCCCCACCGCGTACCCACGCCCGTACGCCCCCGACGAAATGGCATGACCGCCCATGACGGCTCTCGTACCCGACTCCTCCACCGCCGGTCCCGGCGCGATACCGGCCCCGCCGGAGCCGTCGGCACGGCAGCGAGCGAAACGTATCTTCCGGTTCCTGCTGCCCGCGTGCGCCGTCTACGCGGTCACCACCGTGCTCCACCTGCTGATCCTGTCCGCCATGAGCGACGCGGACGGCCCCGGCCTGCGCAAGCGCCTGCTGGCCTGGGACGGCAACCTCTACGTGGGCATCGCCCAGGACGGCTACGCCCAGAGGTACTCCTACACCGACGACGGCAGCCTCACCGGCAACAACCTCGCGTTCTTCCCGCTGTTCCCGATGCTGATCCGCGCCGTCCACACCGTCACACGGCTCGACTGGGGCACCTCCGGCATCGTCACCGCCCACCTCGCGCTGCTCGCCGCGCTGATCGTCGTGCACCGCCTGCTGACCCGCCTCCACGACGGGCGCACCGCCCTCTGCGCGATCGTGCTGCTCGCCGGGGCGCAGCCGATGGCGCTGTCCTTCCTCATGTCCTACAGCGAGTCGCTCTTCCTCGCCCTGGCCGCCGGCACGCTCCTGGCCGCGCACCGCAAGGCCTGGCTCACCGCCGGGATGCTGGCGCTGCTCGCCGGCCTGACCCGGCCCGCCGCCGCGGCCGTCGCCGCGGCGCTCGCCGTCGCCGTCCTCCTGCACCTGCTGCGCGAACGCCGCGTCACCCCGCGGCCCCTGGCCGCCGTCGTCCTCGGCTGCCTCGGCACACCGCTCTACCTGTGGTGGGTGGGACGGCGCATCGGCGAACCGGACGCCTGGTTCCGTATCCAGGAGGCCGGCTGGGGCACCCACTGGGACAACGGGGCGGCCTTCCTCGACTTCCTCGGCGAGACGCTGCGCCGGGGCGAGGGCTGGGTCTCGGTGAGCACCGCCGTGATCCTGCTCGCCCTCACCTGCGCCACCGTGCTCACCTGGCACCGCGGCACCTGGCCGCCGCTGCTCGTCTACGGCACGGGCATCGTGGTCCTCACCCTGGCCCAGAGCAACTACTCGCACTCCAAGCTGCGGCTGCTCATACCCGCGGTCCTCTTCCTCGTCCCCGTGGCCCGTGCCTTGGCGGCGGCCCGCACCCGTACGGCGGTGACCGTGCTGTGCGCGGCGACGCTCTTCGGCTGCTGGTACGGCGCCTTCATGCTCACGGTGTGGAAGTACGCGATATGAGGGCGAGGGGCGCGCGGGTCACGGCTTGCGGGCGATCGCGGCGTAGCAGACGGCTTCCGCGGCCGTGGGCCGGCCCGGGTCCCCGGAGCGGTCGGGGCGCCAGCGGTGGGCGAGCGTGACGCCCGGCTCCAGCAGCTCCCATCCGTCGAAGAAGCGGCGGAACTCGGCCGCGCCGCGCAGCTGGAGCGGGGTCCCGGCCCGCGCGTAGACGTCCGTGACCCGGCTCATCGCCGGCGGGGAGAAGTCGGAGGTGCCGTGCGTGATGACGAGGGCGCTGCCGCCGGGCAGCGCGGCCTTGAGCTCCTCGACGACCGCGTGGGCGCGGTCGCGGCCGTCGTCGGGGACGAAGTGCAGCAGGGCGTTGAGGGTGAGCGCCACCGGGCGGCGGAGGTCGAGGGTCGCATGCAGCTGCGGCGCCTCCAGGACGCTGCCGGCGACGGTGACGTCGGCCTGCACGTACGCGGTGCGGCCCTCGGGGCGGCCGCGCAGCAGGGCGGCGGCGTGCGCAAGGACGACGGGGTCGTTGTCCGTGTAGACGACGCGGGCGGTGGGGCTGATCCCCTGGACGATCTCGTGCAGGTTGGGCGAGGTGGGGATGCCCGTGCCGATGTCGAGGAACTGGGTCAGGCCCTCGCGGGCGAGGTGGGCGACGGCGCGGTGCATGAACTCCCGGTTCATCCGGCAGGCCTCCCCGGCGGCCGGGAAGACCGACAGGATCCGCCGTCCCGCCTCGCGGTCGGCGGCGAAGTGCGTCCGCCCGCCGAGGAGCCAGTCGTAGATGCGGGCCGAGTGGGCCCGGTCCAGCCGGAGGTCGACCACGGGCTCCTCACGGGTCTCGCCCATCTTCTCCGCCTCCCCCTCGCGTTACGGCCGCCCCATACCTGTCCCGCGTCACCGGCGGGTAACCGTTCCGCTGCGGAGAGCCAGATTTTTTACGGGGTTGTGGCACGGCGGGGTCTGCTTTTCCGGTTCATTGGAAGAACGCAGAAGACGCAGGAGAAGACGCGACGAGAGGCGCCCATGAGAGACAGCGGTCGGACGCCCGCGCCCGCCGGGACCACCCGCCCCTCCGAGCGCCGGATGGAGATCGCCTTCACGGCCTTCCGTGAACTGCACGAGCACAGGTGGGGCGCGTACGCCTACGTCCACACCGGCGACGCCGAAGCCGCCGCGCACATCACGGAGGCCGCCTTCGACCGGCTGTGCGCGCAGTGGCCGCACGCGCTGCGCCAGCCCTCCGCCGACTCCTACGCCTGGTCGCTGCTCAAGGAGCACGTGGCCGGCTGGCTGGCCCGGCACCGCCGCGGCACGGCGCTGCCGACGGCCGCCCTCCTCTGCGCGGCGCACGCCCCGGAGCCCGAGCGCGGCCGGCGGTTCCGGCTCCTGGAGAGCCGGATGGCGCTGTACGCGGCGATCGCCCGGCTGCCCGAGCGGCAGTGCGACGCGCTCGTGCTGAACCTGGTCATCGGCTACACCGTGGCCCAGGTCGCGGACCTGCTCGGCGTCGAGCGGGCGGCCGCGCGCTCGCTCATCGGCCACGCCAAGCGCAAGGTCGTCGCGGCGGTGTCCGCGGTGTCCGCGTTGGAAGTCCCTTTAGAGGCCCAGCATCCCGGCAGGGGGAAGTAATGCCGCGCAGCCACGACACCGAGGGTGACGTCATCGAAGCGATGCTGACCTCGGACGCCCGCGCCATCGCGGTGGCGTTCGAGATCCGGCGCCGCCCGCGACGGCGCAGGCCGCCCGCGGAGCCCGCCCAGGCCGGCCCCGGCGCCCGCGAAGAGGCCGTCCACGAACTCGACCTGGCCTGCGTCCTGGTGATCAACGCCGTCGAGGCGGCCGGCAGCCTGGAACGGTTCGCCGACGACCGGGGCATCGACCCCGAGGGCGCCCTCGTCTTCGCGTGCCTGCTGCACGTGGCGGGGCACACCCGCGCGGCCGACTTCTGGTGGCAGTTCGCCGCCGGTGGCGGCAGCCGTACCGCCGCGTACTGCCTGCACCTCGCGCACCGCCGCAACGGGGAGTTCCGCGACGCCGCGTTCTGGCGCGCCCAGGCCGCCCACGACCCGCAGGAGCCCCCGCGGCCGGCGTCCCGGGTGGACAGCCGCCGCAAGCTCCTGACCGACGCGGCGCGCCACGAACTGCTCATCCAGTGGCACAGCGGCCTGACCCCCCATCTGCCCGCGGCGCTGGAGAGCGTCGTCAACCGCCTCACGGTCGACGGCGACGACGAGGACTTCGGCGAGGTCCCGCAGCCCGCCCCCGGTCTCGTGGAGCGGCTCTCCCGCGAGGCCTGAGCTCTCTGCCCCCGTATTCTCTGCCCCCGTATCCCTGACCCGTACGAGTGAGAGCACGGATGCCGTCCGGTACGAACGGGAATTCTCCGAAGTGCCGGACGACGTGGTTCCGCCACGACGTCGAACGCCGCCGGGAAGGACCGCCGCCATGACCCTGATTTCCGCACAGGACGGTCTGGTCGTGCCGCCCGGCGGGGGGCGCACTCTCGTCACCCCCGCCCAGCAGGTGACCTTCAAGGTCACCGGGGAGCACTCGCGCGCGGCCTCCAGCTTCGAGGTCGTCGTCCCGCCCGGCTTCGACGTCGGCGCGCACCTGCACACCCGCAGCGAGGAGCTCTTCTACGTGCTGGAGGGCGAGCTGGACGTCCTCGCCTTCGAGCCGCTCGTGCGCACGCGGGACCACTGGCGGGAGTGGCGCTCGGCCGCCGGGCAGCGGTACGCCCGCGCCACGCCGGGCACGGTCATCCTGGTGCCGCCGGGCTGCCCGCACGCCTTCGCCAACCCCACGCCGGAGCCGGTGCGGATGTTCTTCCAGGCCTCGCCGCCGCCCGACCACGAGCGCTATTTCGAGGAGCTCTTCGAGATCCTCGAGGCGGGGCCGCCGGTCGACCAGGAGGCGATCGCCGCCCTGCGCGTGCGCTACGACATCGAGCAGCTCACGCCGCTGCGCACCGCGGGTCCCGCGGCGGGCTCGTGACGGACCTTCACGACGTCCTCGAACCGTACGTCCGCAGCGGTGCGGTGCCGGGGGCGGTGGCCCTGGTGGCCCGCGGGGGCCGGGTGGCGGTGGAGGCCCTCGGCTCGCTCGACGCCGACGGCACCGCGCCGATGACCAGGGACTCCCTCTTCCGTATCGCCTCGCTCACCAAGCCCGTCACCGCCGCGGCCGCCATGATGCTGGCCGAGGACGGCCGGATGGCCCTGGACGACCCGATCGGGCGGTGGCTGCCGGAGCTGGCGTCCCCGGTGGTGGTCCGCACGCCGGAGTCCGCCGTCGGCGACGTGGTCCCGGCGGCCCGTCCGGTCACCGTGACGGATCTGCTCACCTTCCGCGCGGGCTACGGCTTCCCCGCCGACTTCTCGCTGCCGGCGGTCGCGGCGCTGTTCGAGGAGGTGCAGGGGCACCTCCTCGAACCCCGGGAGAACCTCCCGCCGGACGAGTGGCTGGCGGCCCTGGCCCGGATCCCGATGCTGCACCAGCCGGGCGAGGCCTGGCTCTACCAGACCTGCTCGGACATCCTGGGCGTGCTGATCGCCAGGGTCGCGGACCGTCCCCTGCCCGACTTCCTCGCCGAGCGGCTGTTCGAGCCGCTCGGCATGGCCGACACCGGCTTCGCGGTCCCGGCCGCCGCGCTCGGCCGGTTCACCAGCCTGTACCGGCCCGTTCCCGGCGGCGGCCTGGAGCTGGCCGATCCGCCCGACGGGCAGTGGAGCGGCATGCCCGCCTTCCCGGCTGCGGGCGGCGGGCTCGTCTCGACCGCCGACGACCTGTATGCCTTCGCCCGCATGATCCTCGCCGGGGGTACGACGGACGGCGGGCGGCCGCTGCTGTCGCCCGCGGCGGTGCGGCAGATGACCACCGACCACCTGACGCGGGCACAGCGCGAGGGCACCGACCTGTTCCTGGAGGGCCAGGGGTGGGGCTTCGGCGGCTCGGTCGACGTTGCGGCCACCGACCCGTGGAACGTCCCGGGCCGCTACGGCTGGATCGGCGGCACCGGGACGGCCGCGCACCTCGTCCCCGCGACCGGTCTGGTGACCGTCCTGCTCACACAGGTGCAGATGACCGGGCCGGCTCCGCCCGGGGTGATGCGGGCCTTCTGGCGGTACGCGGCCGGCTTCTGACCCGGCTTCTGATCCGGCTCTGCCGTGGCTTCGGCCGAGGGCTCTCCTACGGGTCTTCTGCGGTTCTTCCTACGAGACGGCCGCGACGGCGGCTGCGGCCGCGGCCACCGGGGGGCGCCGGGCCGGGACGACCACGGGGGAGCCGTCGGCGGGGGCCTCCAGGATGTCGGCCTCGATGCCGTACAACTCGCGCACCAGGGCGGTGTCGACGACGTCGCGCGGTGCGCCGTGGGCGACCACGCGGCCGTCCTTCATGGCGACGACGGTGTCGGCGTAGCGGGCGGCGCTCGCGAGGTCGTGCAGGACCATGACGACCGTGCGGCCGGCGAGGGCCACCTCCCGGACGAGGTCGAGCACCTCGACCGCGTGGCCGATGTCCAGGGCGCTGGTCGGCTCGTCGAGGAGGACGATGGGCGTCTCCTGGGCGAGGACCATCGCGAGCCAGCAGCGCTGGCGCTGGCCGCCGGAGAGCTGGTCGAGCCGGCGGCCGGCGAGCGCGGCGACGCCCGTGGCCCGCAGCGCCTCCTCGACGGCCCGCTCGTCGTCGCGCGACCACTGGCGGAACAGGCCCTGGTGCGGGTGGCGCCCGTAGCGCACGAGCCCGGCCACGGTGACGGCCTCGGGGGCCAGTGGCGACTGGGGGAGCAGGGCGATGCGGTGCGCGGCCTGGCGCTGCTTCAGCTGCCAGATGTCGGCGTCGCCCGCGTACACCCGGCCGGACTCGGGCTGGTGGAGCCTGGCGACGGAGCGCAGCAGGGTGGACTTGCCGCAGCCGTTGGGACCGACAATCGCGACGACCCGGCCGGAGGGGATGGTGAGGTCGACTCCCGCCACGGCGCGGTGGCCGGGGTATCCGGCGATGAGCTGTTCGACGCGGAGCTCCACAGGCGGGCCTTTCCAGAAGATCGCCGGCTGATATGGACCCTCCCATGGGGAGAGCTTTAAGGTAAGGCTAACCTAATGTCGATTGTGGGCCGGTGCGAGGGGTTCTTCGTGCTGCCTGCTGTCCTTTTGCCATTCCTTTCCGTCCTCCCTTCTTCACCCACGCCGGAGCCTTCTGATGACCACACCCCACCGCCTCCTCCCCTTCGCCCCGCGCCGCGCGGTGCAGGTGCTCGCCGCCGTGGGGGCGGCCGCGCTGCTGGTCACCGGCTGTGGCTCCGACTCCGACAAGGGCTCGGAGAAGAAGTCCGACAACGCGGCCGAGTCGGGCGGCGGCACCCGCACCGTCAAGGACGCGACCGGCACCGCGGTGAAGGTCCCGGCCAACCCCAAGCGCATCGTGACGCTCACCCAGGAGGACCTGGACGCGGTGCTGGCGCTGGGCGTCAAGCCGGTCGGCATCACCAACGGCCAGGGCCTGAGCAAGCCGCCGGCCTACCTCGCCGACAAGGTGAAGGGCATCAACGTCGTCGGCAACCTGCTGCAGCCGGTGATGGACAAGGTCGTCGCCGCCAAGCCCGACCTCATCCTGGCCGGTGACATGCAGGACGAGCAGATGCTCAAGCAGCTGCGCGAGATCACCCCCGCCACGCTGGTCACCATGGCCCCGACCGATGACTGGAAGCTCTCCTTCCGTGGCATCGGCAACGCCCTGAACAAGATGAACGAGACCAACAAGGTCATCGGCGACTACGAGGCCAAGGCCAAGAAGGCCGGCGAGGGCCTGGGCGACAACAAGGGCGCCGAGGTCAGCATCGTCCGCTGGAACCCGGACGGCCCCAGCTGGATGGAGAAGAAGCAGTTCGCCAGCGGCGTCGCCCTGGACATGGGCCTCAAGCGCCCCAAGGCGCAGGACAAGGACGGCAACGCCCACACCCCGGCGCTCAGCCTGGAGAAGATCAACGAGATCGACGGCGACTGGCTGTTCCTGTCGACCCTCACCTCCGACGGTGAGAAGGCGCTGAAGGACGTCCAGGAGAAGCCGGCGTACAAGGACCTCGGCGCGGTCAAGAAGAACCACGCCGTGACGGTGAACGGTTCGGTGTGGTCGACGCGCGGCGGCCCGATCGCCAGCACGGTCGTCGTGGACGACATCGCGAAGGCGCTGGCGGCGAAGTAACCGCCTCGCCCTCAATCGCCGGTCACGGCGGCAGAAGAGCCGTCCGGCGATTGAGGGCCCCGGTCCGGGGCAGAGTCCCGAAGCGGTCAGGGGCGGGGCGCCGCCGCGAAGTCGGCCGCCGTCCAGGCCATCCCGACCGCCCCGTCGAGCAGCGCCTGCTCGCCGCGAGGCGAAACCGCCGCGTCGGCGAACTCCGCCTCGTGCGGGCCGCAGGTCCCGTCGCTGATGTCGAGCACCGGGTGGATCGACGGCACGACGTGGGAGACGTTCCCCATGTCCGTGCAGGCGAAGGCGTCCCGCTGCAGCGGCTCGGGCCGGCCCAGCGCGCGGGCGTTGTCCTGCCAGAGTGCGACGAGCCGCGCGTCGGTGCGAAAGTCCAGGTAGTCGGGCTCGGGGCGGGTCAGTTCGACCTCGCAGCCGGTGGCCAGGGCGCCCGCGCGGAAGCACGCCTCGACGCGCTCGCGCAGCTCCCGGAGGTCCTCGGCCGCGGAGGCCCGGATCTCGTACTCGGCCGTGGCGCGGTCGGGGATCAGGTTGGGCGCCGTGCCGGCGCCCGTGGTCACCCCGTGCACCTTCCACTGCGGCGGCAGTTGCTGGCGCAGCAGCCCGAGGGCGACCTGGGCGACGGTCAGCGCGTCGGCGGCGTTGCGGCCCTCGTGCGCATTGAGGCTCGGGTGGGCGGCCTTGCCGGTGTAGGCGACGGAGAGCGTGCCGAGCGCGAACGAGCGGAACTCGGCGACCTCGAACGGGCACGGGTGCACCATCATCGCGGCGTCCACCCCGTCGAAGGCGCCCGCGTCCAGCATGAGCGCCTTGCCCGCGCCGCGCTCCTCCGCGGGCGTGCCCAGCACCCGTACCGTCAGCCCCAGTTCGTCCGCGTGGGGCGCGAGGGCGAGGGCCGCGCCGAGGCCGGCCGCGGCTATCAGGTTGTGGCCGCAGGCGTGCCCGAGGCCGGGCAGGGCGTCGTACTCGCAGACGAGGGCCACCGTGACCGGTCCCGAACCCGTCGTCGCGGAGAAGGCGGTGTCGAGGCCGTACGCGGGCGCCGTCACCTCGAAGCCGTGCCCGCGCAGGAATTCGGCGCACCAGCCGGCGGCACGGTGCTCGGCGAAGGCCGTCTCGGGGTGCGCGTGGATGCGCCGGCTGAGCGACAGGAGGTCGTCGCGGTGGGCGAGTACGCGCTCGCGCAGGGCTGTCTTGAGGCCGTCGGCCGCGGTCATGATCGGTGCTCCTGTTCGTTCTCCACCCTGTGGTGGGAGACTCTCACGGTGAGGCAAAAAATAGCTTAGGCTTACCTAAGCTGACATACCGGGGGGTACCGGTGTGGCCAGATCGCTGTCATACAACGGGAGTCCCCACACCATGCGTCACCACGAGGCCGAGACTTCTCCTGTCGAGCTGCCGCTGCTCGCGGCCCAGGCCGGAATCCTGTACGCGCAGGAACTCGCCCCTGACAACCCCGTCTACAACACGGGTGACTGCGTGGAGATCCGGGGCCCCCTGGACGAGGAGCTCTTCGCCCGGGCCCTGCACCGCACCGCCGGCGAGGCAGAGACCCTCTCCCTGCTCGCCGTGCCGGCCGACCCCGCCGACGAGAACGCCGTCCCCGCCCAGCGCCTTGCCGGCGGACAGGAGCCTGAGCTCCACCGCATCGACCTGCGCACCGCCGGGGACCCCTGGGCCGATGCCGAGTCCTGGATGCGCGCCGACCTCGACCGCCCGGTCGACCTCACCCGCGGCCCCCTGGTCACCCAGGCGCTCTTCCGCATCGACGACGAACTGCACTGGTGGTACCAGCGCGTTCACCACTTCGCCGTCGACGCCTACGCCCTGACCCTCATCGGCCGCCGCGTCGCCGAGGTCTACACCGCGCTCGCCGCGGGCGAGGAGCCCCCCGCCGCGGACTTCGCCCCCCTGCGCGAACTCACCGACGAGGAAGCCGCCTACCGCGCGAGCGCCCAGCACGCCACCGACCGCGACTACTGGGGCGCCCACCTCGGCGACCGGCCCGAGCCCGCCTCCCTCTCCGCCCGCCCCTTCGCTCCCGCGACGACGGTCCTGCGCCGCACCGCCGTCCTCCCCGCAGGCACCCGCACCCGCATGGAGAAGGCGGCGGCCGCCGCGAAGGGCAGCACCTGGGCCGAGCTCGTCATGGCCGCCACCGCCGGCTACGTGCACCGCATATCCGGCGCCCAGGACGTCCTCCTGGGCCTGCCGCTGAAGAACCGGCGCAGCCGCGCCGCCCTGCGCACCCCCGCCATGACCGTCAACGTCATGCCGCTGCGCCTCGCCGTCCGCCCCGGGGACACCGGCGCCGAACTGGTGCGCCGCGTCGTCCTCGCCGTGCGCGCCGCCGGCCGGCACCAGCGCTACCGCCTGGAGGACCTGCGCCGCGACCTCGGGCTCACCGGCAGCGACCGGCCGCTCTTCGGCCCCATGGTCAACATCAAGCCGTTCGAGGACGGCGGCCTGGACTTCGCGGGTCTGCCCGGCACCGTCCGCAACCTCGCCGCGGGTCCCGTCGACGACCTCGCCGTCACCGTCACCCCCGGCCCCGGCGGCTCCCTCCTCCTCGGCCTCGACGCCAACCCCGGCCGCTACACCGCCGAGGAGCTCGCCGCCCACGAGCGGGCCTTCCTGCGCTACCTCGACGCGCTGACCGACCTCCTCCTGGAGGACCCGGAGCGGCCCGTCGGCACCCTCGACCTGCTCGACGCGGACGGCATCCGCCGCGCCACCGCCGGCCGCACCGAGCCGCCGGCCGAGCACACCCTGCCCGAGCTCTTCAGCGCGCAGGCCGCCCGCACCCCTGGCGCCACGGCCGTCCGCAGCGGCGGCGAGACCCTCACCTTCGCCGGACTCGAGGCCGCCGCCAACCGCCTGGCCCACGAGCTGACCGCCGCGGGTGTCACGGCGGAGACCCCCGTCGCCCTGGCCCTGCCCCGCAGCGCGTCGACCGTCGTCGCCCTGCTCGCCGTCCTCAAGGCGGGCGGCGTCTGCCAGCCCCTCGACCTCGGGCACCCCGCCCAGCGCATCACCGCCGTCCTCGACGACGCCCGGCCCGGCTGCCTCGTCGGCACCGCCGACGCCGTCCGCGGACTGCCCCCGCACGCCGTCCCCACCCTGCTCCTGGACGACCCGGAGACCCGCGCCCGCATCGACGCCCGCCCGGCGACCGCACCCGCCGCGCCCACGCTCCGTCAGGCCGCGTACATCATCCACACCTCCGGCTCCACCGGCCGCCCCAAGGGCGTCGTCGTCACCCACGCCTCGCTGGCCAACCTGCACGCCGGGCACGGCAGCGACCACATCGCCCCCGCCGTGGCCCGCACCGGCCGCGACCGCCTGCGCATCGGCCACAGCGCCTCCTTCGCCTTCGACGCCTCCTGGGACCCGCTGATCTGGCTCGTCCACGGCCACGAGCTGCACCTGCTGGACGACGCCGGCTACCGCGACCCCGCCGCCCTCGCCGGCTACGTCCACGACGAGCGCCTGGACTACCTCGACGTCACTCCCTCCTACGCCGAAGCCCTCCTCGCCGAAGGGCTCCTGGACGAGGGCCGGCACCACCCGGCCGTCGTCGTGGTGGGCGGCGAGACCGTGCCCGACCCGCTCTGGCGGCGCCTGGCCGCCACCGAGGGCCTGGGCCCCGTCAACCTCTACGGCCCCACCGAGACCACCGTCGACGCCTACTACTGGCTGGCCGGCGAGGACGGCACCCCCCAGGGCAGACCCGTCCGCGGCTCCCGCGCCTACGTGCTCGACTCCTCCCTGCGCCCCGCGCCCGACGGCGTCACCGGCGAGCTGTACATCGCCGGGGCCTGCCTGGCCCGCGGCTACCTCGGCCGTCCCGACCTGACCGCCGAACGCTTCACCGCCGACCCCTTCGGCGCCCTCCACGGCGAGCCCGGCGCCGCCATGTACCGCACCGGCGACCTGGTGCGCCGCCGCCCCGACGGCACCCTCGAATTCCTCGGCCGCGCCGACGACCAGGTCAAGATCCGCGGCTTCCGCATCGAACTCGGCGAGATCCAGGCCGCGCTGGCCGCCCACCCCGCGGTCTCCCAGGCCGCCGTGATCGCCCGCGACACCGCCCACGGCAAGCGCCTCCTCGGCTACGCCGTCCCCGCCGGGGGCGCCGGCCCGGCCGCCCTCGACACCGAGGCCCTGCGCGCCCACCTCGCCGGGCGGCTGCCCGCCCACATGGTGCCCGCCGCGATCCTCGCCCTGGACGCCCTGCCCCGCACCGCCAACGACAAGCTCGACCACCGCGCCCTGCCCGACCCCGAGCCCACCGCCGGCCCGGCCGCCCGCGAGCCCCGCACCCCGCAGGAAGCCGCGCTCTGCGCTCTCTTCCAGGACGTCCTCGGCCTGGACGCCCCGCCGTCCCCCGACGCCGACTTCTTCGCCCTGGGCGGTCACTCCCTGCTGGCCGGCCGTATCGCCGCCCGGATCCGCGAGAGCGCGGGCGAGGGCTTCGGCCTCGCCGACGTCTTCCGCAACCCCACCCCCGCCGCCCTCGCCGCCCTCCTGGACACCGCCCCCGGCGCGCCGGCCGACGAGCGCCCCGCCCTCGTGGCCGTGCCGCGCACGGAGCGGATGCCGCTCTCCCCGGCCCAGAAGCGGCTGTGGTTCATGCACCGGCTCGAAGGCCCCAGCCCCACGTACAACATCCCCCTGCTCCTCACCCTCACCGGCCCGCTCGACCGGGACGCACTGCGCCTGGCCCTGCGCGACCTCACCGAGCGTCACGAAACACTCCGGACCGTATACCCGGCCACTGACAACGAGCCCTATCAGCGGATCCTCGCGGCCGACAAGGCGTACCCCGAGCTCCACACCGCCCCGCTGACGGCCGACGTCACGGCCGCCGTCCGGCACTGCTTCGACCTGGCCGCCGAACCCCCGCTGCGCGTCACCCTGTTCACCGAGGGCGGGACGGAGCACACCCTGCTCCTCCTCCTGCACCACATCGCCGGCGACGGTGCCTCCACCACGCCCCTCGCCCGCGACCTCGCCGCCGCCTACACGGCCCGCGCGGAGGCCCGGACCCCGCAACTCGCGCCGCTGCCCGTCCAGTACGCCGACCACACCGCCTGGCAGCAGCGGCTCCTCGGCACCGCCGACGCCCCCACCGCGCTCGCCGACCGCCAGATGGAGCACTGGAAGCGGGCCCTCGCCGGCCTGCCCGACCAGCTCGAACTCCCCACCGACCGGCCGCGCCCGGCCGTCGCCTCCTACGCCGGCGACACCGTGCCCTTCCACCTCGGCGCGGACGCGCACGCCGCCGTCGAGACGCTCGCCCGCACCACCGGCACCAGCGTCTTCATGGTCGTCCAGGCGGCCCTCGCGACCCTGCTGACCCGCTACGGCTGCGGCACCGACATCCCGCTCGGCACCCCCGTGGCGGGCCGCGACGACGACGCGACCGCGGGCCTCGTCGGCTTCTTCGTCAACACCCTCGTCCTGCGCGCGGACACCTCCGGCGACCCCGCCTTCCGCACGCTGCTGGAGCGCGTGCGCACCGCCACGCTCGGCGCCTACGAGCACGGCGACCTGCCCTTCGACCGGCTCGTCGAGGAGCTCAACCCGCCGCGCTCGCTGGCCCGGCACCCGCTGTTCCAGGTGATGCTCGCCTGGCAGTCCCTGCCCGACGCGGCGTTCGCCATGGGCCCGGGCCTGACCGCCGCGATGACGGCCACGCCGTCCGGCACCGCCAAGTTCGACCTCACCCTGAACGCGGGGGAGCAGCCCGGCGGTGGCATCGGCGGCTTCCTGGAGTTCCGCACCGACCTCTTCGACCGCGCCACCGCCGAGCGCCTCTCGGCCCACCTGACGCGTCTGCTGACCGCTGCCGCCGCCGACCCCGACACCCCCGTCGGCCTGCTGCCGATGCTCGGCGACGACGAGCGGCACCGCCTGCTCGTCGAGTGGAACACCGGCACCCCGGCCCCCGCGCCCTCGAAGCAGACCCTCGTGGAGCTCTACGAGGACGCCGCCCGCCGCCACCCCGGCCGTACCGCCGTCACGTGCGACGGCGCGTCGCTGGACTACGCCGGGCTGTCGGCCCGGGCCAACCGCCTCGCCCGGCTGCTCGCCGCGCGCGGCATCGGCCCCGGCTCCATCGTCGCGCTCGCCCTGCCGCGCTCCCTGGAGCTGGTCACCGGCCTCCTGGCCGTCGCCAAGGCCGGCGCCGCCTACCTCCCGATGGACCCCGACTACCCGGCCGACCGCCTGGCGTACATGCTCCAGGACGCCGCGCCCGCCGCCGTCGTCACCGATACCGCCACGGCGGCCCGCATCCCCGCGCACGACCTGCCCGTCGTCCTCGTCGACGGCGCCGAGGCCGAGGCGTACGGGGCCGCGGACCTCGCCCCGGAGGAGCGCGTCCGGCCCGTGCGCCCGGACGACGTCGCCTACGTCATCTACACCTCCGGCTCCACCGGCCGCCCCAAGGGCGTCCCCGTCACCCACCACAACGTCGTCCGGCTCTTCACCGCCACCGACCAGTGGTTCGGCTTCGACCACACCGACGTGTGGACGCTCTTCCACTCCTACGCCTTCGACTTCTCCGTGTGGGAGATGTGGGGCGCCCTGCTGCACGGCGGCCGCCTCGTCGTCGTGCCCCACCTCGTCAGCCGCGACCCGGCCGCCTTCCTGCGCCTGCTCGCCGCGGAGTCCGTCACCGTCCTCAACCAGACGCCGTCGGCCTTCTATCAGCTGATGGCAGCCGACAAGGAGAACCCCGGCAGCGACCTGGCCCTGCGCTACGTCGTCTTCGGCGGCGAGGCCCTCGAACTGGCCCGCCTCGCCGACTGGTACGAGCGCCACGCCGAGGACGCGCCCACGCTCGTCAACATGTACGGCATCACCGAGACGACCGTGCACGTCTCGTACATCGCCCTGGACCGGGTCAAGGCCGCGGCCGGCGCCTCCAGCACCATCGGCGTCAACATCCCCGACCTGCGCGTCTACGTCCTCGACCCGTACCTGCAGCCCGTGCCGCCCGGCGTCACCGGCGAGATGTACGTCGCCGGCGAGGGCCTGGCCCGCGGCTACCTCGGCCGGCACGCCCTCACGGCGGAACGTTTCGTCGCCGACCCCTACGCCGCCCTCTTCGGCGAGAGCGGCACCCGCATGTACCGCTCCGGCGACCTCGCCCGCCGTCGCCCCGACGGCAACCTCGACTACTTCGGCCGCGCCGACCACCAGGTCAAGATCCGCGGCTTCCGCATCGAGCTCGGCGAGATCGAGGGCGTCCTCGCCGACCACCCCGACGTCGCCGACGCGGCCGTGGTCGTCCGCGAGGACACCCCCGGCGACAAGCGCCTCGTCGCCTACGCCGTCCCGGCCCGCGAGCTCACCCCCGCCGCGCTGCGCGAGCACGCCGCCGGCGAACTGCCCGTCCACATGGTGCCCTCGGCCGTCGTCCTCCTCGACCGGCTGCCGCTGACCGCCAACGGCAAGCTCGACCGCAAGGCGCTCCCGGCCCCCGACCTCGCCTCCGCCGTCACCGAGGGCCGCGCCCCCCGCGGGCCCCGCGAGGAACAGCTCTGCGCGATCTTCGCCGACGTCCTGGGCCTGCCCCGGGTTGGCGTCGACGACAACTTCTTCGACCTCGGCGGCCACTCGCTGCTCGCCGTGCGCCTCGCCGGACGCGTCAAGGACGCCCTCGGCGCCGACGTCGGCATCGGCACCGTCTTCCAGGCACCGACCGCCGCGGCCCTCGCCACCGCCCTGGAGGCCGAGGACCGCACCGACGCGCTGGACGTCCTGCTGCCGCTGCGCCCGGCCGCGCCCGGCGACAAGGCCCCGCTGTACTGCGTCCACCCCGCCGGCGGCCTCAGCTGGTGCTACGCGGGCCTGATCCGCCACCTGCCCGCCGACGTGCCGATCTACGGCATGCAGGCCCAGGGCGTCGGCCCGGCCACCGCCGCGCAGCCGCTGCCGCAGACCCTGGAGGAGCTCGCCGCGCACTACGTGGACCGGCTCCGCGAGGTCCGGCCCGAGGGCCCGTACCGCCTCCTCGGCTGGTCCACCGGCGGCATCATCGCCCAGGCCATGGCCACCCGCCTGCAGGACCTGGGCCAGGAGGTCGAGCTGCTGGCCATCCTCGACGCCTACCCCGCCGAGGGCTTCCGCGAGCTGCCCGTGCCCGACCAGGCCGAGGCGCTCGAAGCGCTCCTCGCCATGGGCGGCTACGGCCCCGACAGCCTGGAGGGCAAGCCCTTCGAACTCGCCCACGTCACCGATGTGCTGCGCCGCGAGGGCTCCCCGCTGGCCAGCCTCGACGACGCCACCATCGAGGCCCTCAACCGCACCTACCTCAACACCAACCACCTGGTGCGCGCCTTCGACCACCGGGTGTACGAGGGCGACGTGCTCTTCTTCCGGGCCACCGTCGACACCATCGACGACGAGCTCACCCCCGAGACCTGGACCCCGTACGTGACCGGGCGCATCGACAACACGGACGTCGCCTGCTCGCACAAGGACATGACCCTGCCCGAACCGATCGCGCACATCGCG
Organism: Streptomyces sp. KLMMK; assembly: GCF_036961605.1. Lineage (NCBI taxonomy): Bacteria > Bacillati > Actinomycetota > Actinomycetes > Kitasatosporales > Streptomycetaceae > Streptomyces > Streptomyces sp. KLMMK. The sequence goes on along the minus strand of NZ_JBAMDC010000089.1, from coordinate 1,657 downwards.
AGCGTGATCGCCGACCGTCTGCAGAACCTGGAGAACTGACCCCATGAGCGACGCACCCGCCAACCCCTTCGACGGCGACGGCCCGTTCCTCGTCCTCGTCAACGCCGAAGGCCGCCACAGCCTCTGGCCGGGTTTCGCCGCCGTGCCGGACGGCTGGACCCTCGTCCACGGCCCCTGCGAGCGGCAGCAGGCCGTGGACTGGATCGCCGAGAACTGGACCGACCTGGCCCCGGCGGCCCAGGGGTGAAGGGCATCAACCCGCGCGTCGCCGTCGTGATCGTGTACACGGCGGCGATGTGCATGAACGGCCTCGACTCCACCATCGTCAACCCGGCGCTGCTCACCATCGCCCGGGACTTCGGCGAACCCGTCTCCGCCGCCAACACCGTCGAGGTCGCCTTCCTGGTGGCGCTCGCGGTCGCCCTGCCGGTCGCCGGCTGGCTCGGCGACCGCTTCGGCACCAAGAAGGTCTTCCTCGGCTCGCTGGCCGTCTTCACGGCGGCCTCGGCGGTCTGCGGCCTGGCCCAGGACCTGCCGGCCCTGGTCCTCGCCCGCGTCCTCCAGGGCATCGCGGGCGGCCTGCTGACCCCGGTCGGCATGACGCTGCTCTTCCGCGCCTTCCCGCCGCACGAGCGGATGAAGCTGTCGAAGGTCCTCATCGTGCCGACCGCCCTGATGCCGGCGCTCGGGCCGCCGCTGGGCGGCTTCCTGACCGAGCACTTCTCCTGGCACTGGCTGTTCTTCGTCAACGTGCCGATCGGCGCGGCGGCGGTGCTGCTGGGCGTGGTGGGTCTGCGCGAGGAGAAGGAGGAGGCGCAGGACGGCGCCGCCCCCTTCGACGTCCCCGGCTTCCTGCTGGCCACCCCCGCGCTCGGCCTGCTCACGTACGCGCTGGGCTTCGGCCCCGCACACGGCTGGGCCTCGCCGTCCGTCGCCGTGGCCGGCCCGCTCGGGCTCGTCCTGCTCGTGGCCGGGTGCGTCCACCTGCTCCGGGCGAAGACCCCGCTGCTGGAGCTGCGGCTGCTCGCGGACAAGGTGTTCGCCTCGGCCACGGTGCTCGCCCTGGTCACCTCGGCCGGGCTGATGGGCGTCCTCTTCGCGTTCCCGCTGCTCTACCAGGCGGCGCTCGGGGCCTCGGCCCTGGACGCGGGCCTGAGCGTCTTCCCCGAGGCGCTCGGCCTGATGCTGGCCTCGCAGGTCGCCGACCGGCTGATGCCGAAGCTGGGCCCCCGGCTGCTCGCCGTGCCCGCACTGGTCCTGGCCACCGGGGTGTTCGCCGCGCTGGCCGTGCCGGGCGTCGCGGAGAACGCCTGGGCGGTGCGGGCGCTGATGTTCTGCGTCGGCCTCGTGCTCGGCACGGCCGTGCTGACCGTCCAGATCGCCGGGTTCGCGGACGTCCCGCCCCCGGCCATGGGCCAGGCGATGGGCCTGTTCACCATCGTGCGCACGCTGGGCGGCGCGCTCGGTATCGCCGCGACGGCCGCGGTGATCGCGGCCTCCGGCGGCTCGCACGGACAGGACACGGACCCCGGCCCGTACCGGGCGGCGATCCTGGTCACCGCGGGCCTGGTCGCCCTCGGTGCGCTCGTCGCGCTGCGGATGCCCAAGGACGCCCCCGCGCCGCCGCCGTTCGACGACGAGCCGCAGGAGGAGCAGG
>NZ_JBAMDC010000088.1:0-21151 GCF_036961605.1 Streptomyces sp. KLMMK | reverse complement strand
GAAGGCGCCCGGGCGGAGGGACGGCGTCGGTGAGGGCCTGTTGCGCCAGGAGACCGGGAGGAGCGCCGAGAGGCTGTCCGGCGTCCGCGGAGACGGCGAGGCGCTGGTGCCGCGAGGGGATGACCGCCTCGACGGCCAGGCCCTCCACGCCGGAGGGGCTCGTCACCGGCCGGCTCAGCAGGGTGACCCGCCGGTCGCCGGGCAGGATCACCTCGACGGCCGCCCGCTGGGCCGAGGCGAGCAGCTCACCGGCCTTCTCCTTGAGGATCATCTGGTCGCGCCAGTCGAGGCCGCTCGCGGCGAGCTCGCCCAGCTGCCCGTTGACGGACGTGCCGTCGGCCGGCGCGCGGCGCCTGGCCTCGAGGTAGGCCTGCAGCAGGGCGCGCTCCCGTGCCGAGCTCTGTTCCAGCAGCCGCCGTTCGATGGCACCGGCCGCCCTGCGGATCACGACGTCCAGCGCCGTGTCCGCGTCCGTGTAGGGGTAGCCGAGGCAGAGGACCCCCTCGATGCGCCCGTTGAGCAGGTCCCGCACGGGGATCGCCACGCACGCGTTCGCCTGCGAGCGCTCGGCGAAGTGCTCGGCGCCGTAGATGTTGACCAGTTGCCGCTCCGCGAGGGCCAGGCCGATGCCGTTGGTCCCGCCGTACTTCTCGGCGAACACGAAGCCCGGGACGCTCTGGATCGCGGCCAGGTGCTGGACCATGGCGGCCTGGCCGAACCGGCGTTGCAGCACCGCCCCGCGCGCGTCGGCGAGGGAGATGTTCATGCTCCTGCCGTCGAACACGGCCTGCAGCCGGTTCATCACGGGCGCGGCGGCGCGGATGAGGCGGCCGTCGAGGTCGAGGTCCTGCGTGTAGGGGAGCTCGCACCCGTCCGGCGAGAGCCCCAGCGCCCGGCTGCGCCGCCACGAGTCCAGGATCGGGCTGCGCACGGCGTCCTCGACCGCCCCGCCGCGAAGGAACTGCTCACGGGCGCGTACGGGACCGATGTCGTCCGCCACGAGCCCCATCCGGATCACTCCTCATCGGTACGTGCGCCGATGGCCACCCGTACCGGGGCGGCTGCACTGTTGTTCCATTTTAGAACTTTGCCGACATAACGGAACGGGTCGCGCCCGTGTGATCGGCCGGTCGCCATCGGTGACGACGGTGGCGGGGGTGCGGGTGCGACCGCCCGGCCGTCAGAGCACGGCCACGGGGTTGACCGGGGAGCCCGTGCCGCCGGGGATGTTCAGGGGCGCCACGAGGAGCAGGAACGCGTAACGGCCCGCGCCGGCGCAGACGGCGGAGAGCTCTTCGAGGTCGAGGTTGTCCAGTAGCGGCACCCCCATCGCGGCGATGGCGAGCGTGTGGACGGGGGAGTGCAGGCCCTCGACGGGGGAGGGCCGGACGTCGCTGTCGCCGTCGCCGCCGAGCAGGGCGATGCCGCGCTCGGCCAGCAGGGGCACGGCGTGCACGTGGAGGCCCGCGGAGGACGCGCCGGGATCCCAGGCGCCCACTTCCCGGCGGCGCCGGAAGCGGCCGGTCCGCAGCAGCACCGCGTCGCCCTCGCCGATCGTCACGCCGAGAGCCTCCTCCGCGGCGGCGAGGTCCGCGGCGTGCACGGCCTGCCCCGGCTCGAGCCATGGGCGGCCCAGGACGGCCGGCAGGTCGAGGAGCACCCCCCTGGTCACCAGGGGGCCGAGCGCCGCGACCTCGCCGAAGCGGACCCCTCCGGCGCCGACGAGGTCGCGCGCCGTGCCGCCGCCGTAGAACTGCCCGCGGTAGGCCATGTGAGAGAGCGCGTCCAGATGACTGACGGCCTTGCCGTGGTAGTCGGCGCCGATGAAGTCCTTGTGGGCGGCGGGCTCGGGCGCCTCGACGTCACCGAGGTCGGACATGTAGTGCAGGGCGGGCCTGGTGTTGTCCGGACCGGGCGCGGTGTCCCACGGCCGTCCCATCGGCACCACGGTCCCCGTCCGTACCAGGGTGCCGGCCCGCCGGACGTGGTCCGCGGTCACCCGGTTCCAGGCCCCGCGGTCGGCGGGCGCCCAGCGGCCCCACGTGCGGACCCTCTCGAAGAGCGCGTCGAACTCCCCGCGGGAGACGGCCGGCCCATTGAGGGTGCCGTCCGGCGGGGGAGCCGGCGCATCGGCCGGCAAGCCCATGTCCATGCTGCTGAATCATGAGCCGTCGGCCACCGGATACGGGCGATAGGCGGGCGGGCATTCCGGTGACACCGCTTCTACGCGCGTTGACGGCTCGATCGCCGCGGCGCGCGGCCCCGTGCGGCCTTCGGCGGCCCCCGGACGGACACCGCCCGGGGGCCGCACCTGCGCAGCTACATTTGCATCGTCCGCTTCCCCATCGTCTTCCCCATCGTCTTCCCCATCGTCCGGACCTGCACCATCCGCACCTGCACCATCCGCGCCTACGCCGTCCGCCGCCGCTGCTCCGGTACGGGCACGTCCTGGAACTGCCCGCGCTGCAGCTCGTACAGGCTGCGGAAGACGCCTCCCGGCGTGCTCAGCAGTTCCTCGAACGTGCCGCTCTCCCGGAGCTCGCCCTGCTCCAGCACGTGGATGACGTCGGCGTGCCGCACGGACGCGAGCCGGTGGGTGATCAGGACGACGGTCTGCCCGCCGTCCGCGAGCCTGCGGATCTGCTCGAACACCTCCAGCTCGGCCCGCGCGTCCAGGGCCGAGGTGGGCTCGTCGACGATGAGGATGCGGGCGTCGCGGTAGCGGGCGCGGGCGATACCCAGACGCTGCCACTGGCCCCCGGAGATCTGATGGCCTCCCTTGTAGCCCTTGGACAGCAGCGTGTCCCAGCCCTTCGGCAGCTCCGCCACGACCTTGTCGGCACCCGTGTGGACGGCGGCCTCCTCCAGCGCCCGCTGGTCCAGCGGCCGGTCGGTGCGGCCGATGGCCACGTTCATGCGGCACGTGAACGGCCACCGGTGGAAGTCCTGGCCGACCATCGCGATCCGTGAGAACAACTGCGCCCGGTCCAGGGTGCCGGCGTCCACGCCGTCCCACAGGACGCTCCCCGCGTCGGGACGGTACAGACCGGCCACGAGTTTGGCGACGGTGGTCTTGCCCGAGCCGTTCACCCCGACGAGCGCCACGATCCGTCCGGCGGGGATGTCCAGGGACACGTTCCTGAGCGCCGGCCGCTCCGCGCTACGGGAGCCTTCGGGGCCCTCGGAGTCGTCGGAGGGATAGCGGAAGGTGACGTTCTCGAAGCGGATCAGCGCCGGCCGCTCGGGCACGGGCAGCCCGCCGTCGGGGATGGCTCGCTCCGCCGCCTCCCGGCACAGCCGCTCCAGGTCCTGGACGTAACAGGCCTCGTCGTAGAGGTTGTTGACCTGCAGGACGAGGGTGGCGAGGCTCTGCCCGCCGGTCCGCGTGGCCAGCACGGCCGTGCCCGCCACCGACAGGTCCATCGCCCCCGCCGCCAGCAGCCCGATCAGCGCCAGGTACGTCAGGGCCGTGGCGGCGCCGGTGAGCGCGGACGCGACCAGCCGGACCCGGGCGGCGCTGTCGGCCAGCCGTGACTGCTCGGCCTCGGAGTCCTGCGACATGCTGCGGAAGTGATCCACCAGGAAGGGCCCGACGCCGTGGACGCGGATCTCCGGGGCGGGCCCCGTCCGCATCAGGGTCTGGCTCAGCAGCCTCCCGGCCCGCGAGTGCTGCACCCATCGCAGGTAACTCGCATACCGCGTCCGTGAGTTCCGCAGGGCCGCCCAGGAGCGGGGCACGGTCATCAGGACGAGGAGCGGCAGCAGTGCCGGATGCAGCACGGTCAGCACGCCGGCCGCGGCCGCGAAGGACACCAGGGAGCCGATGACGCCGGTGCAGTAGCCGATCATGCGGCGTGCCGCGGCGGCCCCGTACTGGGCCGAATCCAGCAGCCGGTGGAAGTCCGCGTCCTCGATCGCCGCCAGCTCGACCCGGACCACGCGCTCCAGGTACTGCTCGGTCGCCACCCGCTCGACCTTCGGCTCCAGCCGGCCCGTGCCCGACGTCGAAGCCGACGCCGCCAGCGCGCTCACCGTCCCGGCGAGCGTCACCACCACCATCGCCGGGACGGCCGCCGGCAGGCGCTGCGCGATGGTCCCGGAGGCCAGGACCGCGGTTAGGACGCCGTTGACCGCGACCAGCCCCACGGCCTGCCCCGCGCCCCGGATCAGCTCGGCGGCGCCGACCACGGCCAGGGACCGGCGGTCGGCCTGCCGGGCCAGGCGCACCGTGGAGCGGACGAGGCGGGGCAGGCGCAGGGCCATCGCCCCCAGCGACATCTCGAAGTACGCCGCCTCGTGCCGGGTCCACCCGTTGTCGTACAGCAGCGGGCCGCCGAACAGCAGTTGTTCCGAATCCGGCCGGCTCCCGGGCGCCGCGCCCTCCGCCGGGACACCCGCGCTCCGCTCACTCGGCTTCGTGTTCTCCTGCTTCATGCCGCGCCTCCCGGCTCGCCGTCCCAGCCGTGGGTGGACAGCAGCGCCCCCGAGACGAACCTGCCGAGGACGGCGGCCGTGCAGGGCACGCAGTCCGCGGGCGGGTGCGCCGGGTCGGCCCAGACGAGCGTGGAGCACTTCTCCGGCTCCAGGTTGCGCGGCTCGCCCGACCACCGCTGCGCGGTGAAGACGACCCCGACCCGGGCCTGCCCCTCGGGGCTGCGGTGGTGGATCAGGTGGCAGAACTCCAGGTCGGCCGGGTCGACGGAGACCCCGACCTCCTCGGCGACCTCGCGCAGCGCGCCGTCGGCCAGGGTCTCGCCGTCCTCCAAGTGCCCGCCGGGCGGGGCCAGGAGACCGGCGGCGTACACGTCCCCGGCCCGCCGCAGCAGCAGGACACGGCCGTCGTCGCGGTGCAGCAGGACCATCACGTCGACCACGCACGTGTAGCGCGCCCGCTGCCTCATGACGGCCACCTCCCGGCGATGGCCGCGCCGGATCCCACGGGCCTTGCCGGCCGGCGGTGTTCGAATGCCGGATGCACCCCGCCGGTGTGCGCGGGGCCCTCGTGATGGTGATGCACTACGCCTCCTCGTTGACGTACGGATCGGACGAGCGATCGGGAAAACGACCCCTGATCGGGGGCGTCACGGCCTTCCAAGGGCGTTTCATCGCTCGGGAATTCGAGGAGGCGTCAACCGGCCCGCAGGCTCTGGGGCGGGGGCCGGTCGCCGTTTGTGCGATTCACTCCACCGTGGCCGGTCACCCGATCCGGGGGTTGCGTTGCGGCCGGAAACGATCACTTGCCGCTGCTGTCCCCGTGGCTGCGGGGCGGCTGCAGGCCCTTCTTTGCAGAGGGGCCTGCGCCACCGTGCGGCGGCTGTTCACGGGCGCGCCCGGCTCGTCACCGTCCCAGCGGTCACACCTTCACCACGATCTTGCCGGTGAAGGCGCTGGAGTCCATCAGGCGGTGCGCGTCCGCGATGGCCTCCAGGCCGTCGAAGGTCTCGGCGATCACGGGCGCCAGCGTGCCGCCCGCCAGGCCCGAACCGATGAAGGCGGCGGCGCGGCGGCGGTAGCCCTCGTCGCGGCACATGACTCCGTTGCCGTACGCGTGGACGGTCAGCGGCCAGTTCATCGACAGCTGGATGGGACGCGGGTCCAGGAAGCCGTAGGCCACCATCGTGCCGCCGGGTGCGAGCGCGTCGCCGAGGGCCGCGAAGCCCGGGCCGCCCACCCCGTCGAAGGCCATCCGCGCCCCCCGGCCTCCGGTGATCCGCCTGACCTCCTCGACCAGGTCCTGGGAGCCGGTGCTGATCACATGGGCCGCGCCGAGCTCCAGCAGCCGCTCCCGCTTGGACTCGCCGCGCGTGGTGGCGATCGGGACCGCACCCGTCCGCAGGGCCGTCTGGATCGCGGCCGTCCCCGTACCGCTGGAGGCGGCCGTGATGACCACGTGGTCGCCCGGGGCCAGCCCGCCGGTCTCCACCATGCCGCCGTACGCCGTCGAGTACGACAGCCACGCCGCCGCGGACGTGACCGCGTCCACGCCCTCGGGCCGGTGTACCAGCGACGCCTCGGGCAGGACGGCGTGCTCGCCGTACACCCCGTGGACGCCGAAGTCGAAGTTGGCCGCGGCCATCACCGCATCGCCGGGGGCGAACGCGGTCACGCCCTCGCCGACCGACTCGACCACCCCCGCCGCCTCGTAGCCGAGCCGGGAGCCGGGCAGCGTCGGCCGGTAGTAGTAGCGGCCCGCGCGGAAGAGGGCCTCGGCCCGGTTGAGGCCGATCGCTTCGACGCGGAAGAGGACCTCACCGGGCCCGGGCCCTGCGAGCGGCACGTCCTCGACCTTGAGGACCTCGGGGCCGCCGAGCTCGTGGAAGAGGACCGCCCTGGTGACTGCCGCCCCGGTGACTGCCGTGTGTACGGAAGAAGTTGTCATGGGAACGACCGTACGGAGGGGATGGAAGACGATCCATATCCGAAAACCTCCTGGCTATGTCCCAGCGTCTTTCGATCATGGCGGCAGGGTGCGACCGCGGCGGTACAGTGCCGCCATGGACGTACTGAGCGACGCGATCGCCGCCATGCGCACCGGGCGCCCCCACTCCTCGCGCTCGGTCAAGCGCGCGCCCTGGGGCGTCCGCTTCCCCGCCTCCGAGGGCGCCGGCTTCCACGTGGTCCTCCAGGGCTCGGCGTGGCTGCTGCCGCCCGGCGGCGCCGAACCCGTCCGGCTCGGCCCGGGCGACGTCGTCTTCCTCGCCCACGGGTACGGGCACGGCCTCGCCGACGACCCCGGCACGCCGCTGGAGGACGCCCGGTTGAAGGCGGACGGCTCCTGGCCGTCGCTCCGTGACCGGGGGCCCGCCCAGGGCGACGACACCCTCATGCTCTGCGGCGCCTACCAGCTGAACAAGGCGCGGGCCCACCCCCTCTTCACCGGCCTGCCGCCCTTCATCCACCTCCCGGCCCGCATCGGCGCCCACGACCGGCTGCGGGCCGCCGTCGACCTGCTCGGCGCCGAACTGGCCGACCCCCAGCCCGGATCCGACGCCGTCGTGCCCGCGCTCCTCGACACCCTGCTGCTCTACTTGCTGCGCACCTGGTGGCTGACCGAGCGACCCGAGGAGACGTCCGGATGGGCGGCGGCCCTGAGCGACCCGGCCGTCACGGCCGCCCTGCACGCCCTCCACGACGACCCGGCGCGGCCCTGGACGGTCGAGGAGCTCGCAGCCCGGGCGGCGCTGTCCCGCGCCGCCTTCGCCCGGCGCTTCACCGCGCTCGTCGGCCAGCCGCCGCTCGCCTATCTGACCTGGTGGCGCATGACGACGGCGGGCCGCCTGCTGCGCGAGGGCGACGCCCCGCTGCGTACCGTCGCCGAACGGGCGGGATACACGTCGGAGTTCGCCTTCGCCAAGGCCTTCAAGCGCGAGTACGGGGTGGCGCCGGGCCGCTACCGCAAGCAGGGGGCCGACCTCTCGGCATGACCGGCGTGACCGGCGTGACCGGCATGACCGGCGTGACCGGTGGCCCGAAACCGGTGCGTCCGGAGCGGCCCGCGTGAGCCGCAGAGGCGCCGGTGCCGGAGTCGGGGGCCCGTCACCCTGCCCGGTGCCGGGCCCCGGCGTGTGCGGCCCGCCGCGCCCTGCCCCGGTGCCCCTTCATCAGACCGCACACGATCAGCAGCGCCGCCCAGACTCCTGTGCACAGGACCTGAGTCCGGGAGTCCGGTTCGACGACCATGACCACCAGGACCGCGCCGATCGCGAGCAGGGCCAGCCGGGTCAGGTGGGGGAACAGCCACATGCGCACCGGCGGTCCGGCTTCCCTGCGCGCGGCACGGCGGCGGCGCAGGCGCAGCTGCGAGAGGCCGATGAGGAACCAGACGATCAGGATGGTGGCTCCGACGGCGTTGAGCAGGAAGCGGAAGACGGTGTCCGGCCAGACGACGCTGAGGACGACCGCCGCGAAGCCGAAGGCGGCGGAGGCGAGGACGGCGTTGCGCGGGACGCCGCCCCGTGTGACACGGCCGAGGGCACGGGGCGCGTCGCCGCGGTGCACGAGGGAGTAGAGCATGCGGGAGGAGCCGTAGATGTTGGCGTTCATGGCCGACAGCAGGGCGACGAGCACCACGGCGTTCATGAGGTGCCCGGCGCCGGGGACGCCCATGCGCTCCAGAGTGCCGCTGTAGGGGCTGGTGTGCGCGGTGCCGCTGTCCCAGGGCAGCAGGGTGACGATGACGGCCATGGACCCGATGTAGAAGAGGCAGATGCGCCAGACGACGGTCCTGGCGGCGCGGCCCACCGCCCTGACCGGGTCGGCGGATTCGGCGGCCGCGATCGTGACGGTCTCCAGCCCTCCGTAGGCGAAGACCGCCGCGACGAGGCCGAGGGCGAGCCCGTGCCAGCCGTGCGGCAGGAAGCCTCCGTGGCCGGTGAGATGGGCGGCGCCCGGCGCGGCGGAGCCGGGCAGGAGGCCGCAGACGGCGAGCGCCCCCAGCAGCAGGAAGACGCAGATGGCGGTGACCTTCAGGCCGGCGAACCAGAACTCGAGGTCACCGAAGCGCCGGACGGCGGCGAGGTTGCTGCCCGTGAACACGGCCATGAAGAGCGTCATCCACACCCAGCCGGGAACGCCGGGGAGCCGGCCCGTCATGATGTCCGCCGCCCCGATCGCCTCCGCGGCGACGCTGACGACCAGCAGCGACCAGTACAGCCAGCCCGCCGTCAGACCGGCCCAGGGGCCGAGCGCCTTCGCCGCGTGCACGGAGAAGGACCCGGTGGCCGGGTCGGCGGCGGACATCTCCGCCAGCATCCGCATGACCAGCAGCACCAGGCCGCCGGCCAGGACGTACGCGACGACGATCGCGGGACCCGCGGCCCTGATCCCCACCCCGGAGCCGACGAACAGGCCCGCTCCGATGGCGCCGCCCAGCGCGATCATGGACAGGTGGCGCTGCTTGAGCCCGCGCGGCAGCCCGGCGCCCGTCTCCGTCTGCGTGGCGGCGGCGGGCGCGGCCGGGCTCGTGCGGGTACCGGTGCCGGCGGGAGGTGGCGCGAGCATGCTGACCGTCCTGGGGCTCAAGGGGGGCGTGGGCGTGGAACCACTACCTACCGATCAGCCGGGCACGGCACCCTTCCGCGCCGCCCGCTCTGTCAGGTCGGGGGAGCGAAGCGGTCGACGAGGGCGGTGACGCCGGCGGCGAGCTGCTCCTCGCCGCCGCGCACGGCCAGGCCGGGGCCCAGGGCCCGCAGGCGGGGGAACTCCTTGACCGGCAGCCGGTGCAGGCCCATGCGGAAGGCGGGCTCGGGCTCGTCCGGGTTGTCCACGACCTCCCGCAGCTCGAAGAGGATGTAGCCCAGCACCCAGGAGATGACGGCCCGGTACAGCTCCAGCGTGGCCCGCTCGCCCAGCCCCGCCCGTTCCAGCCGGGTCAGCAGGCGCTCGTGGGCGCGGAGCACCGCGGGCGGGCGCCGCGTCAGCGGCACCGCGAAGGGGCGGAGCGCCAGCAGGGGCGCGACGTTCGGGTGGGCGAGCGCGACGCGGTACATCGCCCGCGCGACGGCGACGAGGGCCTCCCGCCACGGGGGAGCGTCCTCGTCGCCCCCGCCGGCGACGGCCTCGGCTCCGAACGGGGTGCCGCTGAGGCTCTCCTCCAGCTCTATGAAGATCCGCTCGACGAGGCCGTCGAGCAGGTCGTCCTTGCTGGGGGTGTACCGGTAGAGGGCCATCGTCTCGACGCCGAGCTCCTCGGCCACCCGGCGCATGCTCAGCCCGTCGAGCCCCTCGCCGTCGACGATGCGCAGCGCCGCCCCGACGACGCGTTCCCGGGTGAGCCGGGCGCGGTCAGCCATCGTGACCGACCTCCTCCGCGAGGAAGCCCCGCCTCTGACACCCGCCCTTGACAAAGGGTGCGAAGCGGGATGAGCCTGTACGTATACAGCATAAACGGAGACAGCATGTTTACGAGGTAAAGATGCTCCGTATCCTGTGATCGATCCGACCTGGTGAGTGATCACCATGCGACACACCCGTACGACCCGGGCCTGCCCGGTGCCTCTGGCACCCGAGGCGCGGGCCCGGCTCTACACCCGGTACCTCGACCTGGTCGACCTCGGCCGGCTGCCGAAGGGAACCACCTTCGAGGACTACTACTACGTCTGGCGTTCCGCCCGGCGCGGCGAGAAGCGCGTGGGACTCGACGACGGCGCCGTCCGGGTCGGGCCGGTCGCCGAGCGGCAGCTGATCGAACGGCCCCCCAAGCGGCTCAAAGGGACGATCAACACCCTGGTGCTCCTGGTGGACTTCCCCGACCGGCAGCACGATCCGAATCACCGTGCCGGCCACTACCGGCAGTTGCTGTTCAGCGAGGACTCCCTGCTGACCGGCAGCATGCGCGACTACTACCGCAGGGTGAGCGGCTTCGGGTCGTTCAGCGAGAACGGCATCGATGTCCGGGGCGAGGTCCACGGCTGGTTCCGGATGCCGCAGCCGCTCTCCTTCTACGCCGACGGGAACTCCGGATTGACGGAGGAAGGGTTCCCCAGGAACGCCCAGGGCATGGCCCGCGACGCCGTCCGGATAGCGCTCGACGAGGGCGTCGACTTCACCCCGTTCGACGCGCTCGGCCAGAACATGGTCACCGCGCTCTTCATCGTGCACGCGGGCAGGGGAGCCGAGAGCACCGAGTCGCGGGACGACATCTGGAGCCTGAAATGGGGCATCCCGGACGGCATGGAGGTTGCCGGCGGCCTGAAGGCCGAGACGTTCCTCACGGTTCCGGAAGACTGCTCCATGGGCGTGTGCGCCCACGAGTGGGGCCACCTGGCTGCGGGCTGGGAGGACTTCTACGACACGGGTGAGCTGGAGGCGACCAAGTCCAGCGGGCTCGGCGACTACTGCCTGATGGCTTCCGGGAACTGGGGCAACTCCGGTCTCACACCGGCGTTCCCCAACGGCATGCTGCGCATGTTCCACGGCTGGGCCGTTCCGCAAGGCATCTCCACGACCACCAAGGACGTGGTGATACGGCCGGCCGCCGAGACCGGCGACCTCGTCTTCATCCAGAACCCGGACACCATGACGGAGAAGCAGTACCTCCTCGTCGAGTACCGGCGCAGGCGCGGGCAGGACGCCGCCCTCCCCGACGAGGGCGTCGCCGTCTACGTGGTCGACGAGGCCATCAAGAACGTGAACAGGGAGGACCGCCTCGCGATCGAACTCCTGCAGGCGGACGGCAGACGGGACCTCGGGGCGATCTTCAGGACGGGGAACAGCGGGGACGCCCACGACCTGTATCCCGAGGGGGACAACACGATCCTCGGCGAGACGACGACCCCGGCGCTCAACCTCCCCGACAGGACGTTCTCCGGCGTCACCATCGAGGTCCAGGGGAGGCCCGGGGACAAGGAGATGGGCATCGACGTCCACATGGCGTGACGTTCACACGGATACCTCACGGATCCCGGGTAACGCGGAGTGGGGAGAGGGACCTCACCCCGCACCGACCGACCCGACCGGAGGGATCGTTCCATGGATCGCCACATGGACTGGCGACAGTACGGCGCTTGTCTCGACGAGGACCCCGAGCTGTTCTTCCCCGTCGGTACGACGGGTCCCGCACTCGTACAGACCGAGGATGCCAAATCGGTGTGCCGCACCTGCCCGGTGCGTGCGGAATGCCTGCGCTGGGCGCTGGAGTCCGGGCAGGAGAGCGGCGTGTGGGGCGGGACGAGCGAGGCCGAGCGGCGGGCGCTGCACCGGGCCGCAAAGCCCCGGCGTGCGGCGTCCGCCGCGGGCCGGGTTCAGCCCAGGAACTCCAGGAGGGCGCGCGTGACGGCCTCCGGCTGCTCCTCGACCAGGTAGTTGCGGCTCCCCTCGATCTCCGCCATGCGGACGTCGGTGCCCTGCTGGGGGAACACCTCCCGCATGTACTCGAAGAACGTCCCGTAGGCGAGGCCGAGCATCGGCACGGAGATCTTGTCGTACGACTCGAAGTCCGCGATGTCCTGCTGGTACGACTGGAACCAGCCCTTGGCGGCGCGGATCGCCTCGGCCGACGAGTACGCCTGGGCGTAGACGTCCCGGTCGCGGTCGGTGATCGCGTCCGGGTTCACCAGGCTCAGGCCGAACATGTAGTCGATGATGTGGCGGTAGCGGCCGGTGAGGATCTGCTCCGGGAAGTCGGCCACCTGGTTGAAGGCGAGCCACCAGCGGTGCGGGCCCTTGTCGCCGGGGTTCGGCAGCATGGGGAACTTGTAGTAGCTCCGGTCCGCGTGCGTGGTGTTGAGGATTGCCACCTTCTCCGTGGCGTCCGGGTGGTTCGCCGCATAGGCGAAGGCGACCATCGCGCCGATGCCGTGCCCGGCGATGTTCACCTTGTCGTAGCCGAGGTGGCGCACCAGCTCGCGGATGTCCTGGGCCATGTTCTTCTTGTCGAAGCCGGACTCCGGCTTGCTCGACCCGCCCATGCCGCGGATGTCGACGGTGATCACACGGAAGCGGGCCGCGAGTGCGGGCATCACCTTCCGGTACTCCCACCACGTCTCGGGCCAGCCGGGAAGCAGCACCAGCGGCTCGCCCTGACCGCCGGTCACGTAGTGCAGCCGGACGCCGTTGACGTCCGCGTACTCGCTGGTGAACTCGCCGTCCAAAGACGCCGCGAGTTCGGCGTTGAGGGCCTTGAGCCCCTCGGCGTCCGTGACCGTCCCTGCGTTTGCCGACACTGTGCTCCCCCTATGTCGTCGACCTGTGCTTGGCTGTCGACCAGTAGCGTCCGGGGTGGGTTTGAACACCCAACCCACTGGTGGCGACGACCATAACAACATCCACATCACCGGGCCAGATGTTGTGGATCACACGGAACCCGGCCCGTTCCCCCGCGCGAGGTGCGGAGGAACGGGCCGGGCGGGTGCGAACCGGAACCGTCAGCGCTTGACGGCCGGGCCCTCCTTGGGGGTGTTGGCCGCGGTCACGTTCACCGCGGCCCAGGCGGCGTCGACCGCCTTGCACTCGGCGCTGTTCTCGCCGTGGATGTCCGCGGCGGCCTGCAGCGTGGCGGTGCGGGCCTCGTGGAAGTCGGTCGTCGAGACCATGTAGCGGGTCAGGGCGCGGTAGAAGATCTGCTGCGCCTTCTCCCGGCCGATGCCGGTGACCGCCTTGCCGTCGTACGTGGGGGAGTCGTACTCCACGCCCCCGATGGTCTTCTTGCCGCTGCCCTCGGCCAGCAGGTAGAAGGCGTGCGAGGAGACGCCGGAGCCGGCGTGCACCTCACGGTCGTAGGAGCCCGCGTCCCAGTAGTCGACGGTGCCCTCGAGGACGTCCAGCGACGGCTTGTCCATGCGGCGCAGGAACTTCTGCTCTAGGCCGAGCTTCTCGCCGAGGAGGTAGTTCGGCGGGTTGCCGCCGTTGTTCGTCCGGAACTCCACGCCCGCGCCGAAGATGTCGGCGAGCGACTCGTTGAGCGCGCCCGCCTCGCCGAACTGGTTCTGGCGCGCGTCCACCCGCGTGGGCTGGAAGTCGGCGGTCGCCTCGATCACGCCGTGGCTGAGCTCGTGGCCGGTGACGTCCAGGGCCACCAGCGGCTGCTTGAACGTTTCTCCATCGCCGTCGCCGTAGAGCATGCAGCCGCACTCGGGGGACCAGAAGGCGTTGCCGACCTTGTCGCCGAAGTGCACCAGCGCGCGCGGGCCGGTGCCGTCGTTCTTGATGCCGTTGCGGCCGAACGTGGCCTTGTAGTAGTCGTACGTGCTCGTGATGCCGAACTGCGCGTCGACGGCGGCGGTGGCGTTGTCGGTGGCGGTGCCGTTGCCCCAGCGGTTGTCGGCGTCGGTGAACGCCTTGCCCGCCGCGAAGGAGTCGAGCTCCTTGGACTGGGCGTCGCGGGTCTCCCCGCCGCCGCGGCTGAGGTCCTTGAGGACGAAGGAGTCCTTGGCCGTCTGGGTGGTCGTCAGCGGGATGCTGCCCGCGAACAGCGAGGCGCCGGTGCCGCTGGCCTGGGCCGGGAACTGCGTGCCGGACTGCGCCTTGGCCGGCGGGGTCGCCTTGGCGCCCGTGCGCGGCTTGGCCTCCTTGCCTTCGCTGCGCAGCCTGGCCTTCAGGCGGGGGGAGATGATGCCGTCGCTGAGCGGCGTGCTGCTGATGACCTTGCCGCTGCCGGCGTCCACGACGACGCTGTGGCTGACGCCGGTCTCGGCCTTGCCGCTGCCCGTGACGGTCACGCGGTAGGCGAGGACCGGCTCGGTGCTACGCGCGTCGACCACGAGCTCGGTCTTGGCGGCCTTGCCGTCCACCGACTTCGCCGCCTCGGCCGCGGCCTGCGGCGCGGTGAGCTTCGGGGCGACCGACGGCACGGCGACGCGGTGCTTGATCGCCCGGGTGACGCCGAGGTAGTTCTTCTTCGCGTCGAGGTGGACGACGAGGTCGCCGCCGACGACGGGGACGCCCTGGTAGGCCCGGATGAAACGGACGTGGCGCTTGCCCTCGGGGTCGATGAGGGTGTCCTTGACGCGGAGCGTCTCGTTCTTGCCGACGCCCGTGGCGTCCGCGTGGGCGAGGGCGGCGGCGGTGGCGGCCTTCACGGTCTCCGCGTTGGCGGCGAGGGCCGCGGCGCCGACGGAGGAGTCCGCAGCCGCTGCCCGGGCCCGGTCGCGGAGGGAGTCCGCAGTGTCCACAGGCTGAGACGGGGTGGCGGACGCCGTGCCCGCCATGGTGGCCGCGGCCACGACCGTCGCGGCGGCGATGAGTATTCGTCTGCGGGTTGTGGGGGTTGTACGCAAGTTCAGCGCCCTTTGCGTCGAGGGCGGTTCGGTGGTCAGCCGTCCGCCCGATGCACGCGGTGCCGTCACTCGCGCACCGCGGGAACCTGTGGTCCCGCGGAGGACTTTGCCTGTACTGGCATGGGCATGAAAAGAGCAGATAGCCGTGATGTCCGGACAGTTGATCAACTGTTAACAATGCCTCTACGCAAGGTGCCCGGACCGTGACGTGGCGTCGAACTGCGGGTGAAGAGGGAAGTTTTGGGGGAGGGGTTGCAAGCCTCCATCGCGTCTCATTATGTGAGATGACGGAGGGTCATGCCTAGGCCGGCCCGTGCGGCCAGCTGCCACCCGCCACCCGCGTCCCCACCGCCCGCAGCCGCCGCGCCGTCCGGTCCGCCGCGAGGTACACCCAGGCGCGCACCGCACCCCCGCCCTCGGTCAGCACCTGCCGCCCGACCCGTACGTACATCTCCCCGCGCCCGTCCGGACCGCAGCCCTCCAGCTCGTCCAGGGACGCGAGCACCGCCGCGTACTCCCCGGGCGCGACCGAGACCAGCTCCCCGCGGACCTCCCCGCCCGGCTCGGCCACGGCGTACGGATAGCCGGGCCCCTCGTACAGCACCGCGCCCCGCAGCCGCGCCGGCTCCTCGGCCACCGTGCGGCCCCGCAGGTAGTGCCCGTGGTTGACCTGCCCGGGACGCAGCGTCCCGTACACGAACACGGGCAGCCGCTCCGGCTCCACCGCCATCTCCCGCTCCCTCCACCCGGCGCCACGGGCGCGCCCGGCACCGAAAGGCGGGGGCGGGCGGCCCGCCGTAAAATTACCGGTATGGGAGATCGGCCTGCCGCGCCCTCCGCCCCCGAACTCGTCATCGAGTCCGAAGGCGGCTCGAAGACGATTTCCCCGGTCCGCTCCTACCTCGTGGGGCGCGATCCCCTGAGCGATGTCGTCCTGCAGGACGACCGGGTCTCCTGGCACCACGCCGTGCTGCACCCGGCCGCCGGCCACTGGACCCTGGAGGACACCGGCAGCACCAACGGCACCTGGGCCGAAGGCCGCCGGGTGCAGGTCCTCGACGTGGGGCCCGGCACCGTCCTGCGCTTCGGCAACCCCACCGACGGGCCCGCCGTCGTCCTCAGGAACGCACCGCCCCCGGTCCCGCCGCCACCGCCGCCCCCGGCGGAGCATCCCGCGGCCCCCGCAGCCCCCGCGGAGCGCCCCTCGTCCGTCGCCATGCCCGCCGCCACCGGCACGTTCCGCCGGCCCACCTCCGTACGCCCGCTGACCCCCCGCACCGTGCGCATCGGCCGCGGCCCCGACAACGACGTGGCCGTCGACGACCTGGTGGTCTCCCGCCGCCACGCCGAACTGCGCTCCGGGCCGGGAGGCGCCTACGAGATCGTCGACCTCGGCAGCCACAACGGAACCTTCCTGAACGGCCATCCCGTGCGCCGCGCCCCCGTCCTCCCCGGCGACATCATCGGCATCGGCCACTCCGCCTTCTGTCTCGTCGGCGACCAGCTCCAGGAGTACGTCGACAGCGGCGAGATCTCCCTCGACGTCCAGGACCTGTGCGTCCACGTGGAGGCCGACGGGGGCCGCAAGCGGCTCCTCGACGACGTCTCCTTCCCCGTCGAGGAGAAGTCCCTGCTCGCCGTCGTCGGCCCCAGCGGCTCGGGCAAGTCCACCCTCCTCAACGCCCTCACCGGCCTGCGCCCCGCCGACCAGGGCGCGGTGCTCTACGACGGCCGCGACCTGTACCGCGACTACGCCGAGCTCAGGGCCCGCATCGGACTCGTCCCCCAGGACGACATCCTGCACGTCCAGCTCACCGTGCGCCGCGCCCTGTCCTACGCCGCCGAACTGCGCTTCCCCGGCGACACGGCCAAGGCCGAACGCCTGGCCCGCGTCGAGGAGGTCATCCGCGAACTGGGTCTCGAACAGCGCGCCGACCAGCCCATCCACAGCCTCTCCGGCGGCCAGCGCAAGCGCGTCAGCGTCGCCCTGGAACTCCTGACGAAGCCGTCGCTGCTCTTCCTCGACGAGCCGACCTCCGGCCTCGACCCGGGCATGGACCGCTCGGTGATGAACACGCTGCGCACCCTCGCCGACGACGGCCGCACGGTCATCGTCGTCACCCACAGCGTGCTCAGCCTGGACGTCTGCGACCGGTTGCTGGTCCTGGCCCCCGGCGGGCGGACCGCCTACTACGGACCGCCCGGCGACACGCCCGAGTTCTTCGGCTTCAAGGAGTGGCCCGAGGCGTTCGAAGCCTTCGAGAACGACAAGGACCGGGACTGGCCGGGGGAGTTCCGCGCCTCGTCCCAGCACCGGCAGTTCGTCGAGGCCGCCGCCGAACAGCCGCGCCTCGCCGCGGCCGCGGCCCCGGAGGCGCCGCCCGCGCCGCCCGCCAAGCCCCAGAGCTGGGGCGCCCAGCTGTGGACGCTGATGCGCCGCTACGTGATGGCGCTCAGCACCGACCGCACCTTCCTGATCATCATGATCGTGCTGCCGTTCGTCACCGGCGCGATGGCCCGGCTGTCCTCGGGCACCCGCTTCGCCTCCGCCGACAAGGCGAACACCGTCCTGCTGATCCTGTGCGTCGGCGGCGTGCTGACGGGCGCCGCCAACGCCGTGCGCGAACTCGTCAAGGAACGGGTCATCTACCGGCGTGAACGAGCCGTGGGCCTGTCCAGGTCCGCCTACGTGATGTCGAAGATCATCGTCCTGGGTGTGATCACGGTGGCGCAGGCGATCGTCCTGTCCATCGTCGGCCTGGGCGGGGTGGACACCCGCGCGCCCGGCGGCAAGGGCGTGCTCATGCCGCCCCTGATCGAGATGACGCTGGCCCTGGCGCTGCTGTCGTTCACCTCCATGCTGCTGGGCCTCCTCGTGTCGGCGATCGTCCGCCGCGAAGAGGTCACCATGCCGCTGCTGGTGCTCATCACCCTGGTCCAGGTCGTCTTCTGCGGCGGAATGATCGAGCTCAACAACAAGCTGGTGCTGGAGCAGCTCTCCTGGCTGGTGCCCTCGCGCTGGGCGCTGGCGGCCATGAGCGCCACGATCGACTTCACCCACATCCCTCCCGCCGCCGGGCAGCTGCCGCCGTCGGCCGGGGGAGGCGACCCGCTCTTCCGGCACGCCGTCGGCACCTGGCTGCTCGACATGGGCATGATGGTGGTCCTGTCCCTCGTGTTCGCCTTCCTGGTGGCCCGCCTCCTGCGCCGCCACGAGCCCGCGGTCATGCGGAAGTGACGGAGTCGGAGTCATTTCATGAGCACCGTCCCCCTCTCGCCCGGCAGCGCGTCCGGCATCCCCGGATTCCTGCCCACCCACGTCGTGCCCCCCGGCGGGCTCGCCACCTGGACCGCCCCCGACGGGACCGTCCCCACCGAGCCGCTGGACCCGCTGCTGCCCGTACGGCTCGTCGAGCGCCGCGGCGAATGGGGGCAGGTGCTGTGCTCCAACGGATGGGTCGCGTGGACCGACGCCCGGCTCCTGGTCTCGCTGCCGCAGGGGCCGCCCGCGGCCGGGGGCCTGCCCGAGCGGACGCAGGACGCGCGCGCCCTCCTCGCCCGCGTTCAGGAGACCCTCGGGCAGTACCGCACGGCGATGGAGGACCTCGCCGCCGGGCGCACGGACGGGGAGACGTTCGGCCGCACGACGCGGGGGCTGCGGATCGGAGCCGTGGTGGACGGCGACGCCGTCTGGCTCTACGACGCAGGACGGGACGTGTGGTGTTACTGCGACGGCACGGCCATGGCCGCCCTCGCCTCCCCGGCCGGGCCCGGCGGTGAGGGCTGATGGCCGGGGCCGGTGAACGCCCGTCCGAGCTCATCGGCGACCGCATCGCCGGCTACGAGGTGGAGAGCGAGATCGGGCGCGGCGGCATGGCCGTCGTCTACCGCGCCCGCGACCTGCGGCTCGGCCGGATCGTCGCGCTCAAGCTGCTCGCCCCCGAACTGGCCCGCAACGACACCTTCCGCAAGCGCTTCGCGCACGAGTCGCAGGTCGCCGCGGCCATCGATCACCCGCACATCGTCCCGGTGTTCGAGGCCGGCGAGGCTGACGGGCGGCTCTACATCGCCATGCGGTACGTGGCCGGGCAGGACCTGCGCGTCCTGCTCGACCGCGAGGGGCCGCTGCCGCCGGACACCGTGTGCCGCATCGCCGGCCAGGTCGCCTCCGCCCTCGACGCCGCCCACGCCAACGACCTGGTGCACCGGGACGTCAAGCCGGGGAACATCCTCGTGGCCGAAGGCACCGACGCCGACCATCCCGAGCACGTGTACCTCACCGACTTCGGGCTGACGAAGAAGTCCCTGTCGCTGACCGGGTACACCCGGGTGGGCCAGTTCGTCGGCACGCTGGACTACGTCGCCCCCGAACAGATCGCGGGCAAGCCGGTCGACGGGCGGTGCGACGTGTACAGCCTGGGGTGCGTGGTCTTCGAGATGCTGACGGGAGCGCCGCCGTTCCGGCGCGAGGACGACATGGCGCTGTTGTGGGCCCACCAGTACGACGCGCCGCCGAAGCTGTCGGAACGCCGGCCCGGGCTGCCGGACGCGGCCGACGACGTCTTGGGCAAGGCCCTGGCGAAGACGCCGGACGAGCGCTACGACGACTGCTGCGGGTTCGTGGCGGCCCTGCGGTCCGCGACGACGCTGCCCGACAGGCGCCCGGTCGACCACGGTACGACGCCCCGGCCGCCGGAGGAACCGCCGGACGAGCCGCCGGAGGTTCCCGAGCCGCCGGCGTGGGCTGCGGCGGTGTTCCCCGAACGGTGGCGGTGAGTGCCCCCTACGGCTTCCCGGCCTCCTCCGTGAGGCCCCGGCGCACGGCCCTCCGGGACAGCAGGCTGCCCAGGTAGCCGGCCACCAGACCCCACAGCAGACCCACGCCGGTCAGCGTCAGCAGGTGCGGGGTCAGGGCGACCTCGCCGCCGAAGGACGACAGGTCGCCGATGCCCAGCAGCGACAGCCCGACGCGGGCGGAGATGCGGGTGAGGGAGCCGATGACGAACAGCGTGACGGCCAGCGCCACCCCCATCTGCAGCGCGTGCTCCCAGGGCTGCATCGCCGCGGGCGAGCGCACGGCCAGCAGGAAGCCCGCCGCGAGCAGGGCGACCACGGCGAGGGCCACCAGCAGCCACGCCCGCCCGTCGTGCTCCGCGAGCGAGGCGACGGTCACCGTGGACGGCTCGTCACCGCCCGCGCGCAGCACCGCCGTGAGCGCCTCGGGCAGGGGCAGCCCGAGGGACTGGCCCGGCACGCGCCCCTCCCAGGAGCCTCCGAGGCCGAGGCCCAGCGAGATCCAGGCGAGGTTGGGCAGGCCGAGCAGGAGCACCGCCATGGTCCCCGCCGGGTTGCCGCGCGTGACGGCGGAGACGAGCCCGATGAGCAGGAAGAGCAGCACGTAGCCGAGCAGCAGTGCCACCACGGCGAACGCGGCGGGCCGCACGGGGTCCTGGAAGCGCAGCAGCCGCGACGGCAGCGGCGTCTTGCGGGAGGCCGCGACCGCCACGGCGAGCAGGACGAGCAGCCACAGCAGCCCGAAGCCGAGGGTGGGCCCGATCGACGCGCGGAACCCGACGCTGGGGGAGACGTCCAGGGCCTCCCCGATGTCGCCGAGGAGGGACTCGCCCAGGTCGATGCGGAAGGTGTGCCGTGCGCCGAGGGCGATGAGCAGCAGGGCGATCAGCCACAGTACGGCCGTACGGGCGACGCGGGCGAGCAGGTCGCGCCCGCCCGCCACCGCGTGGTGGCGCAGCGGGCGCAGGAAGACGACGGCGAGCGCGATCGCGCCGGCCAGGGTCACCGAGAGCGGTACCACGTCGAGCGAGGCCCCCGTACGGCCCAGGACGCCCGCGCCGCCGGACAGTTCTACCGTGCCGCCCACGGCCGAGACGACCGTGGCCGCGGTCACGGCCGGGAACGCGCCCTGCAGGCCGTCGGCTCCGGCGGCCCACAGCCCGAGCGCGGCGACGGCGAACATGGCCGCCACCGCGGCGGCCACGGCCGCGAAGGCGTCCCACCAGACGCGCACGAAGGAGGGCGCGTCCCCGGGCGGCTGGCTCACACTGCCTCCGCATGCCTCGTCGAAGGTCGGGTACCCGGGCTCCGGAAGGGGAGCCCGCAAGCTCAACGTACGCCCGCGCGGTCCGCTCCACCTGTCGGAGATCCGCCCACCGGGCCACCCCTCCCCGGGCGAACCCGGCTTGCGGCCCGCGCCGGTCTGCGGCACACAATGATCAGCGGGGGGCGGTGACATCCCAGCGCAGGACCCATCAGAGGACCAAAACGGAGGAGCAGGGCCCGTGTCGTCCGAACCACCGTCAGAAGACCGCCCCACCGGCCCGCCGTCCGGCCCTCTCTCCGGTGGGGGAAGGGGATCCGGCCGGACCGGTCCGCCCACCCCGGCCGAGCCGCCGGAGCCGACCCGGGCGGACTGGCCC